>JAZUHA010000025.1:0-5615 GCA_045641485.1 Acutalibacteraceae bacterium | reverse complement strand
TAAGCACTTTATTTTCTATATCACTCGGATAAACATTATATCCGGAAATAATAATCATTCGTTTTTTTCTGCCGGTAAAATAAAGATATCCGTCTTCATCAAGATAACCGAGGTCACCGGAAAGTACATATTTTCTGCCCTTACGGTCTGTATAAACACCGCTTTCTTCACTGTTTAAATAACCGTTCATAACCGTTTCGCCCGAAACAACAATTTCACCGATTGTGTTTACGGGAAGTTTTTTATGCTTTTCGTCCCATATCTGAATATCCATTTCGGGAAGCGGTCTGCCTATGGAATTTTCACGGTAAGCGGAAACAATATTTGCGGTGCAGACGGAAGTAACTTCGGTAAGACCGTAACCTCTTAAAAGTTTACCCTTACTGCCCCATTTCTGAAGTTTGGAATTAAACGTATTAAGGAATGTCTCGCTTACCATATCGCCGCCCGCCCAAAGAAGACGTAGTTTTTTAAGATGAGCACCCTCAAACGAAGATGAGTCAAGCATCTTTTTAAACATATTCGGAACACCGAGAATGTATGTAACATTATATTTTTTTATATATTTAATTGCTTTTTCGGCAGAAAACTTGGGCATACCTATACAGGTAAAACCGGCACACATTGAAAAGTGCATGGCAACGCCGAGACCGAAAGCATGAAAAAGCGGTAAAACAATTAAGGAATATTCATCACCGGGGTCATGCGGAGAATCAAAGAAACTCAACTTAAATGCAAGAAAATTAAGGTTATTTGATGAAATTCTTATGGTTTTGCTTTTACCGGTAGTTCCTCCGCCGTGAAGATAAACGGCATCGTCATCACCTGTATTTTCAACCGCTTTAACAATAAAATTAAGATGTGTTACGGTATTATAAGAAATAACCTTTGCGGATTTGATTTTACTTTTTACTTTTGTTTTTTCATATATTCTGAAAGCCGGCTTTAAAAGTTCCGGAACATAATCGGAGTTTGAGCAAACTATCGTCAGAAGATTTCTTCTGTCAAGAACGCCCGTATATTTTTCCGCAAGAATATCGAGTATAAATATCGCTTTTGAGTTTGTTTCCGTGAGCATACCGTCAAGCACATTTGCGGGAGTTAACGGGTGAACGATATTACCTATTGCGCCTATTTTATTTATTGCATAAAAGGCGGCAAAACTCTGAACGATATTCGGCAGAAATACCGTTACCACATCCCCTTTTTTTATTCCGTTTTTATCAAGATATCCGGCTAAAGCATCTATATCTTTAAGAAATTTTTTCTTTGTAATAAGATTGCCGAAACTTTCGGCAACATAATATGAGCCGAAATCTTTTGTACATTCTTTAAAGTACAGATAACAACTTTGATTTGTCGGTCTTATCATAATTAAAGCCCTTTTCTTTTTGTTTTCTTTTTATTCACCTTGTTTTTAATATATACATAAATACAAAATATCGCAAAACTTATTACTATTGTCAGAACCTCGGGCACACCGCCGATATATTTTTTATTTCCCGACATAATCGGTTTAATGAGCATACCGTAAACCGGGGAACAAACAAAATAAGGTATCATCATTTCAAAACGGTTAAATCCCTTAAAATATTCTTTACGAACATTATCTGTGTCTGCAAAGAAGCAAGTGCAGCACAACGAAAATGAAACAACCGCCGTACCTATCATATACCCCGGATAATACAACTTTTCGGTAAATGAGAGAGCAAAATATTCCGCTATTATAAGTGCAAAACCGAAAACCGTCAGAGCAAGATAAGTAAATCTTCTTTTCGGAATAAGCAAATCCTTTTCACGGCGAATAAAAGCACCGATTAAAACATACGGTATCGCTCTTGTTGCAAAGTTTCCGCCGAGATATGTATGCCAAAACAGTTTAAAACCGAAAAGCGATGAAAACTCACCTGAAATTACGGCGAAAATAAGAAACGGCAATGCTATGAATATATCATATTTAAGTAAATTTAATTTTTTTAAAATATATATAAAAATATAGGCATAAAGCAATGATTGAACATACCAGACAGTTGAGCCTACCGGTAACGACCAGACATTAAATACAATAAAATCTGCCCAGAAAGATTTTTGAGTAATTTCGGAAACAGTCATTTCTTTATTGACAATCAGTGACAGTATTACATAAACAACACACAAAATCAAAAAGCAAAGTCCGGTTCGTTTTATCGTGCGCATAATCCGTTTTTCTGTATTTTCGCTTTCCCTGAGTACAAGAAAGCCCGACAATATAAAGAAAACAGGCGGAGCAAAACTGAACAAAGCACTCGTATAACTTTTAAATCCCTGATATACTCCGAATGAATAAATCATGGCAAAAAACAACATTACAAATCGCCACAGTTTTATCTGACTGTAATATTTAGCTGAATTTATGTTCCTTTTTTTCGGTATTTTAATTTCCGATTCAGTATTCCCCATTATTTTTACCCCCTCGGTGTTTTTATTAAAGTATCACAAATCTTCTTTATTTCATCATAATCACTATACGGAATATACTCTTTTCCCACTGCCATATAGTTATCCCTGCCCTTGCCCGCAACAAGTACGGCATCCCCTTCATTTGCAACGGAAAAAGCATATTTAATTGCTTTCGGTCTGTCTTTAACTATTTTGTAATTTTTAAAATCTTTTGAAGTTTTAAGCATATCCCGAATAATTTCGTCAACATCTTCCGTTCTCGGGTCATCGGTCGTAAAAACAACAAAATCGGATTTTCTTAAAACAAGATTTCCCATACCCGGTCTTTTTTCGTGCTCTCTGCCGCCCGCACTGCCCGTTACCGTAATGATTTTACCTTTGCAGTTTTTTCGCATATCATCAAGCACTTTTGAAAAAGCATCAAAAGTATGGGCGTAATCAAGCACGATTTTAAAATTCTGACCGAATGAAAGCAGTTCGTATCTGCCGTCTGCCGGCTCTGCCGTTTCGGCTCTTTTGATTAAAGAAGCAACATCACAGCCCCTTACGGCACACGCAAGTATTGCGGCGGCAGTATTAAGAGCATTGAAACTCCCGTGAAGTTTTGTATGAACTTCATATTTACCGCCGTTATAAAGAAATGAAAAAGATGCTTCGTCTCCCGGAAAAATCTCGGTTATAAACAAATCGTCAGTTTCTTTAAAGCCGTATGTCAGAAGTTTTCCGCCGGCGCTTTCTTTGACTTTTTCAAAATAGTCGGTACCGCTGTAAACTATCGAACATCCGCTTTCCTTAACAAGTGACATAATTTTACACTTGCAATCCACATAATTTTCGAGTGTTTTATGTGTATTCAGGTGGTCTTCCGTAATATTTGTCAATATACAAACATCAAAAGGTGTTTCATCAAGACGGTGAAAATACATAGCCTCGCTTGAAAGTTCCGAAACACAGGCAGTACACCCGGCATTTAAAAATTCTCGGTAATATTTATATGCACGGTCTACATCGGGGCAGGTGTTTCTTATCGGCTCCGAAACATTTTTATACTTTTTACCGTTTGTACCGATATAACCGCAATCATCACCCAAAAGATGACGAATCATTTCGGCTACGCCCGTCTTGCCGTTTGTGCCCGTAACACCCATCATAAACAGTTCTTTTTCCGGATAACCGTAAACCTCTTTTACAAGATGAAAAAGTTCTTTATTTGTATCATTAACTTTTACAAACGGAACACCGAATGTATCGACATCACGGCTTATTACAAGTGCAGAAGCACCGTTTTTTACCGCATCACTAATATAATCGTGACGGTCTGCCGAAAAGCCTTTTGTACAGACAAAAATATCGCCTTTTTCTACTTCTTTTGAATTGATTTTTACATCTTTTATAAAAACTTCGGGTGCATCGGAAAAAATATCTTTTAAATTCTTCATCTTCACTCTCAATGTTTGCCGAACTGCATTTTCATACGCTGTTCTTTTGAAAGAATTTTCTTTCTCATACGAATACTTGTGGGAGTAACTTCTACAAGTTCATCATCACCGATAAATTCAAGAGACTGTTCAAGGCTCAAAACAGTGTGAGGAACAAGTCTTAAAGCGTCATCACTGCCCGAAGCACGTGTATTTGTCATCTGTTTTTTCTTGCAGACATTACATACTATATCTTCATTCTTTGCGCATTCACCGACAATCATGCCTTCATATACTTCAACACCGGGCCCTATGAACATTCTGCCCCTGTCCTGTGTATTGAAAAGACCGTAGCCGGTACTTTCACCTGTTTCGTGAGCAACTATCGAGCCTCTTTCACGCATTTGAATATCGCCTTTATACGGCTCATATCCCGCAAAAAGGTTATTCATTATACCGTTACCGTTTGTATCCGTCATAAACTCACCGCGGTAGCCGATAAGTCCCCTTGCCGGAATTTTAAATTCAATATGAGTGGAACCGCCTTCACGAACATCCATATTCTCAAGTTCACCTTTACGGGAACCGATTTTTTCCATTACGGGTCCTACATAATCCTGCGGAACTTCGACAATAAGAAGTTCCATGGGTTCAAGAAGCTGACCTTTTTCATCACGCTTAAAAATAACCTTGGGATTGGAAACCTGAAATTCATAACCCTGACGGCGCATTGTTTCAATAAGTATTGAAATATGGAGTTCGCCTCTGCCGGAAACTTTAAATGCATCTGTAGTCTCCGTTTCCTCCACCCTCATACTTACATTCGTTTCAACTTCTTTAAAAAGTCTTGCACGAAGATTACGGGAAGTAACAAACTTACCTTCACGCCCTGCAAAAGGACTGTCGTTTACTATGAAGTTCATTGAAATTGTAGGCTCATCAATCTTTACAAACGGAAGCGGATCGGGTTTACCGAGTGCACAAGCCGTTTCACCTATATTAAGGTCTGTAATACCCGATACGGCTACAAGGTCGCCCATCTGTGCTTCTGCACATTCAACACGTTTTAAGCCCTCAAACTGATAAAGTTTTACTATCTTAACATTTTGTGTTGTACCGTCTTGCTTACAAAGAGTAACGCTTTCGCCTTCTTTAACTTTACCTCTTTCAACTCTGCCTACGCCGATTCTGCCGAGGTAATCATCGTAATCAAGGCTTGAGAAAAGAAGCTGAAGATCGCCGTCCGGTTCTCCGCACGGAGGTTCGATATTTTCAAGAATCGAATCAAGAAGCGGTCTCATATCGCCTTCTCTTACATCGGAGTCGAGAGAAGAATATCCCTCACGGGCAGAAGCGAACACAACGGGAAATTCTATCTGTTCATCCGTTGCACCGAGTTCAATAAAGAGGTCAAGAACTTCGTCGATTACTTCCTGCGGTCTTGCGCCGGGGCGGTCTATTTTATTTATAACAACTATAGCCTTTTTGCCGAGGGCAAGAGCCTTTTTAAGAACAAATCTTGTTTGAGGCATACAGCCCTCAAACGCATCTACAAGAAGAAGAACGCCGTCTACCATCATCATAATACGCTCAACTTCACCGCCGAAATCGGCATGACCGGGAGTATCAACGATATTTATTTTTACACCGTTGTAATGTATTCCCGTATTTTTTGAAAGTATTGTAATTCCGCGTTCTCTTTCAAGGTCGTTGGAGTCCATTACTCTTTCCTCTACCTGCTCGTTTGAACGGAAAATA
>JAZUHA010000024.1:0-4588 GCA_045641485.1 Acutalibacteraceae bacterium | reverse complement strand
TGATGTTGTCTTGGCAACCGGTGATATAGATGACGGTTGGTTTTAATAACTGCATAAATTTTGTGTTTTTTAATAATCATTTATTTAATACCCGTTTTATGCAATGAAAAAAATGCGGTTTTCGGCAAAAAATATTTGATTTTCTCTTGATTTTATGCAATTCGGTTGTATAATTGTTTTGTTAAATTTTGAAAAAAAGAAGGAACAATGCTATGGAAAAACAAAGATTGGTAGGCACAGTTTCAAGGGGTATTCGTTGCCCCATTATAAGAGAGGGGGATGACCTCGGTACAATCGTTACGGAAAGCGTTCTTAACGCCGCAGAAAGTGACGGCTTTTCCCTCCGTGACAAGGATGTTATTTCTCTTACGGAATCTATTGTAGCCCGTGCGCAGGGTAACTATGCAACAGTTGATGATATTGCGGCTGATATCAAAGCAAAATTCGGCGGCGAAACAGTCGGTGTTATTTTTCCCATTCTTTCACGTAACCGTTTTGCAATTTGCCTTCGCGGTATTGCAAGAGGTTCAAAGAAAATCGTTCTTATGCTCAGTTATCCTACAGATGAAGTGGGAAACGAACTTGTAAGTCTTGATAAGGTAGAGGCGGCAGGCGTTAATCCCTATTCAGATGTTCTTTCGCTTGAAAAATACCGTGAACTTTTCGGTGTTAATATTCACAGGTTTACAGGTGTTGATTACGTTGATTATTATACCAAACTCATAGAAGAAGAAGGCGCCGAGGTTGAGATGGTTTTTGCAAACCAGCCTAAAACCATTCTTAACTATACAAAAAATGTTCTTACCTGTGATATTCACACCCGTGAAAGAACAAAGAGAATATTAAAAGAAGCGGGCGCTTCCGTAGTTCTCGGCCTTGATGATATTATGAACGCACCCGTAAACGGAAGCGGTTGTAACGAAAAATACGGCCTTCTCGGTTCTAATAAATCAACCGAAGGTAAAATCAAACTTTTCCCGAGAGACTGTCAGCCTCTTGTGCTTGATATTCAGAAAAGAGTTTTTGAAGCAACCGGCAAAAAGGTAGAGGTTATGGTTTACGGTGACGGTGCTTTCAAAGATCCTCAGGGTAAAATCTGGGAACTTGCAGACCCCTGTGTTTCTCCCGCATTTACAGACGGTCTTGTAGGTACACCCAACGAACTTAAACTTAAATATCTTGCAGATAACGATTATAAAGACCTTTCAGGTGAAGAACTTAAAAAGGCTGTTTCCGAAAGCATTAAGGCTAAAACCGGCAATCTTGTAGGCAATATGGCTTCTCAGGGTACAACCCCCCGTCAGCTTACAGACCTTATAGGTTCTCTTTGCGACCTTACAAGCGGCTCCGGTGACAAGGGCACGCCCGTTGTTCTTGTTCAGGGCTATTTTGATAACTACACAAACGCTTAAGTTCCCGAAACATTAAATAAAAAGAACAGAAGATTTACCGTGATATTCACTGTATGGATTTTCTGTTCTTTATTTTTTTGAAATAGTTTTATTAAAACTATTGCCTTTATTTTATATGGTGGTATAATCACCTAAAAGATGATGAAAGGACAAACTTTCTGTGAAAATAATTATAGCAGGTGACGGTAAAGTCGGGGCAATGCTTACAAAACAGCTTTCATCAGAAGGCTATGACATTACACTTATTGATAATAAAAAGAAGGTTCTTGATACTACTCTCGAACGTTACGACATTATGACGCTTAACGGCAACTGTGCGTCTATGGAAGTTCTTGAGCAGGCGGATGTTAAAAATGCCGATTTACTTATTGCCGCAACAAGTACCGATGAAATCAATCTTCTTTGCTGTGCCACGGCTCACCGTATAAACAGTAAAATTCATACCATAGCAAGAATAAGAAATCCCGAATACCGTTCGCAGATTTACGCCATGCGTGATGTTTTTGCGCTTTCCATGATAGTAAATCCCGAACTTCAGACTGCAAGGGAAATTGAAAGACTTTTAAAATTTCCCGGTTTTCTTAAAAGGGATACCTTTGCAAAAGGCAGAGTGGAGATAGTTGAACTTAAGGTATCAAAAGACAGCAAGTTAAACGGTGTCAGCCTTACAAATCTTAACAGTATAGTTAAATGTAAAGTGCTTGTTTGCACGGTTTTGAGAAACGGTGAGGGCATTATTCCCGGCGGTGATTTTGTTCTCATGGAAAATGACAGGATTTTTGTAACCGCACCGTCTGAAAACCTTACACTTTTACTTAAAAACCTCGGAATAATTACAAAAAAAGTCCGTCGTGTTATACTTGCGGGCGGCGGCAGAATAAGTTATTATCTTGCCAAAGAACTCGAAAAATCCGATATTTCCGTTACTCTTATAGAGCAAAACCGGGAGCGTTGCCGTGAACTTGCCGCACTTCTTCCGAAAACCGATATAATCAACGGCGATGCAAGTGACCATGAACTTCTTGAGCAGGAGGGGCTTTCCGATTGCGAAGCACTTGTTACATTAACGGGAATAGATGAACTGAATATCATTATTTCTCTATTCGGTAACAACAGAGGTGTACCGCAGATAATTACAAAACTCGGCAGAGTTGAAGACAGCGGAATTACCGATTCTTTACCGCTCGGCAGTACTGTTTCGCCGAAAAAACTTTGCTGTAATAATATAGAACGTTATGTCCGTGCTATGAAAAATCAAACGGGGGCGGCGGTTTCCGTTCATTTTATTGCCGACGGAAATACCGAGGCTATGGAGTTCCGTGTTGATAAAAACACAATAAACAGAGATATTCCGCTTAAAAAATTAAAACTTAAAAAGAATGTTCTGCTTGTTTCCGTAAGTAAAAACGGAAAAATCGAAATTCCGAACGGTGATACATATTATTCCGAAGGCGACTCGGTAATAATCGTTTCCGGAAGTAATACGGTTATAGAACAGCTTAATGATATTTTTGATTGAGGTAACTAAATGAATTATAAAATGACGGGAAACATCATATCAAAAATAATATGCGTCGAAGCGGTTTTTATGCTTCCTGCGTTGTTTCTCGATATATTTGACGGAAATAAAAATGCAATTTTCGGTTTTCTTATTACTTTTGCCTTAATGCTTCCGTGTTTCCTTCTTCTTCATATTACAACAAAAAATCCGGGCAAATCTTTTTATGCAAGAGAAGGACTTGTCTGTGTTGCTTTAAGTTGGTTTGTCATAAGTCTTTTCGGTTGCCTGCCGTTTGTTTTCAGCGGTTACATAAAAGGTTTTGTAAATGCGCTGTTTGAAACTGTTTCGGGTTTTACCACAACCGGTGCCACGATTTTAAACGATGTCGAAGCGCTTCCGAGAGGTCTTTTGTATTGGCGAAGTTTTACACATTGGCTCGGCGGTATGGGTGTTCTTGTCTTCATTCTTGCGCTTGTTCCCGTTTCCGGCAGAAACAACGGTTTTACCGTTCATATTTTAAGAGCGGAAAGTCCGGGACCGTCTGTTTCAAAACTTGTTCCGAGAATGAAAGATACCGCAAAGATACTTTACATTATATATATAGGTCTTACCGTACTTAATATTTTATTTCTGCTTTTCGGCGGAATGCCTTTTTTTGATTCCGTTTGTACGGCATTCGGTACGGCAGGTACGGGCGGATTCGGTGTAAAAAATGACAGTCTGGCAGGGTATTCCCCGTATATTCAGGTTGTATCAACCGTGTTTATGCTTCTTTTCGGAGTTAATTTTACCTGTTACTATCTTATTCTTATGAAACAGGCGAAAAGTGTTTTGCATAATGAGGAAATACGCCTTTATCTCGGTATATTTCTTGTGTCGTCTCTTGTTATTACCGTCAATACATGTGATATGTACGATTCTTTGGGCGAAACGGTGCGTCACGCCGCTTTTCAGGTTTCAAGTATTATGACGACCACGGGCTTTTCAACAACCGATTTTGATTTGTGGCCGTCACTTTCAAAGACAGTGCTTGTTTTACTTATGATTGTCGGTGCCTGTGCCGGCAGTACGGGCGGCGGGCTTAAATGCGGCAGAGTCCTTCTTCTTATAAAAGGGCTTAAAAGAAATATCAAAAAAACAATCTTACCGAAAAAGGTGGAGGTTGTAACCATAGACAAACAGGCTGTTGATGAAGAAGTATTGGAAAATACAAATTCATATCTTGTCGCTTATGTGTTTATAGTTGCAATAAGTGTGCTTATAATTTCAATAGATAATTTTTCTTTTGAAACGAACGCAACGGCAGTATTTTCCTGCTTTAATAACATAGGTCCCGGTCTTGCAAAAGTCGGTCCTGCCTGCAATTTTTCTCAGTACGGTGTATTATCCAAAATTGTTCTTATTTTCGATATGCTTGCCGGACGGCTTGAAATTTTACCGATTCTTGCGGTATTTTCAAGAAGTTCCTGGACAAGAAATAAAATATAGTTTTTAGTTTTTAGAATTTAGTTTTTAGCCTGTAACCGGAAGTTTGTTCTCCGATATTTACCCTTTTTTCAGTGAGGAATTAGGAATGAGGAGTGAGGAATTTCGGGGCTTCGCCGAATTATATCACATTGTGAATAACTGTTAGTTCACACTTTCATATTTTATTTTTCATTACAATTAAATAAAT
>JAZUHA010000023.1:0-7427 GCA_045641485.1 Acutalibacteraceae bacterium | reverse complement strand
CTGCGGCTCTATATTCAATACCTATATATGCCGCTCCTGCCGGAGGACAAATGTAATATGCACATTCACTGTTTGCACCGTTAAGGTCGCCTGAATCAAATCCCAGATATAAACCATCCTTAGCAACCCAAGTCGGCGGATAAAATGCGTAGAACTTTTCGCCCTTTGAATAATACTGAACTACAAGAACGGTTCTCGTTCCGTATTCATTACAGTCAGCCTTATAGCCCTCTTCTCCTGTATTATTCGGAACAAAATATTTTAAATTGTTACTGTCATACGGATTATCATAGGTATTATATCCTACAACATTTCCCTGAGCATCATAGAACTTAATAACAGGTGAACCGCTTGCTCCGCTTGATAAGGTTTCTTTGAAAGTTAATGCATATTCCTCACCGGGCTGAACGGGAATTCTTACGCCGTTGCTCGTTGTGTTATCGGTTACCGTAACAGTTCCCGATGACGGATATAACTCATCATAGGTTATGTTATATAATTCTTCAACCCATACAGCATAAATGGTTTTGCCGTTTATGTTGTCCATAGTTCCGAGAGAAGCAGACGGTTCGGTTGCGGTATTTGATGTAGCCCAACCGAGGAAAATATAACCTGTGCGAGTAGGGTTACTGATACCGTCTGCCGTTATTTCAGAACCGTATGCAACAGATTTAGTATGTGTTGCACCGTCGGTACCGCCGTTTGCGTTGAATGTTGCCGTGTAATTGTTGGCAGTCCATGTTGCGGTATAACTTCTGTCACCTGTAGAACCTTTTGTTATTGTAACCGTCTCTGTTGCACTGCTTAAACCTGTTCCCGTCCAGCCTGCGAATGTATAGCCGGTTTTTGTGGGATTGGTAAGAGTGAAACTGTCTGTTTCTACGGTGTAATTTGTCGGGTTTGTCGTTGCCACAGAACCGCCGTCAAGGTTATATCCGATTGTGTATTCTGTTGCTTTCCACTTAGCGGTTAATTCTAAAGCTTCAAGCGGATTTTCCGTAAGATTCGTTACAGACTGCTTATCTGTAAATGTCTGAGCCGTTGCGGAAACACGCTTTTTGATAACTATATTTTTAACTGATGCTTTGGAACCGCTCCAAACTCTGAAAAGAAGCTTCTTAGCAATATTTTTATTTTCATCTTTAGCTGTTGAGAGCGTGTATTGAACGGTGTAATGCTTGTATTCGGAGGATTGTTTTGCTCTGATATCACCGTCACCGCCATAGGTATGATTACCGTCACTATCCAAATTATCCTTACAAGTTAAATATCCGGATGCACCGTAAAAATATGTTGCAAAGCTTCTGTCGGCACCGGTAAATCTTACGTCACAGTCTATTACATAAACATCACCTGTTGCAAACGGACCGTTTACCGTAAACTCTTTTACTGTAGCAAACTTGTCGGAAGCATACGTTTCAGCTGAACAATCCTTGAAATACTCATTACCGTCAGCCAAAACGACTTCATAACCGTACTTTGTTCCCGTCCAGCCGTCAAATGTATAGCCTGTTTTTGTAAAGCCGTTCGCCGTAAGTGCTTTTGCGGTATCGAAAATATGCTCTGAATCGGCTGTGGAACCGCCTGTTGCACCGTTTCCGTTATATTTTACGATATAGTTTACCGGAGTCCACTGTGCTGTGAATGTAACATCACCGTATCTGCCCTCTACCTTTGTGCCGGCATTGTAAACCATA
The DNA here is from genome assembly GCA_045641485.1 of Acutalibacteraceae bacterium. Lineage (GTDB taxonomy): Bacteria > Bacillota > Clostridia > Oscillospirales > Acutalibacteraceae > DTU089. The sequence continues at coordinate 5,730 of JAZUHA010000023.1, read as the reverse complement.
TTGTTCGTCCAGTTGGATTCGCCCGAAACCGTAGCTTTCCAGCCGCCGAAGGTATAGCCCGTTTTTGTGGGCATAGGCAGTGAATCTGTTGTATTTTCTATATTATAATCCAGTGTTCCGGTTACACTTCCGCCGTTTGCATAAGTGATTGTGAAAGTATCCGGTGAATATTTAAAGTTAATATACGGCTCGTTATCATTTATTTTATTAAATGTATAGCTTGATGCGGTGCCTGTAACGGGATTATTGTCGTGGCATCTGTATACGCATACATTGTCAAGCTCTGCCGTTCTGTCAGCTTCACCTGCGCCGAATGTAAGACGGAACATCATGTAACGGGCACCCTCGGGTACCGTAACAGTTCCTCCCAGTTTGTTTGCTGAGACATAACTTAAATTCGTCTGACCGTGCCAGTTTCCGTTGCCGTTGGGACTGCCGTAAAGACCTGCTCTTAAATCACCGTAAAGGAAAAATACGCTTATTGTGGCAAGAGCATCTGTACGGTTTGTGTGGCAGGTGATATAGTATTTTTCACCCGGAGTAACCTCAAATTTGTAATGCTCACTGTTCAGGGGATTGCCGTCATTGGAAAACCTGATGTTATTACTGTAGCCCTCACCGGTTCCCGGTGATAAGATTTTTATTTTAGATTCATAGGTTACAGTCATATTATAATTCCAGTCGGAATGAGTATTACTTGACGTAACGAATTTATTTGATGAAAACGGGTCGATTAACGTACTCGAATAGCTCGGATAACCTGCACTGTAGTTTGAATAAGTATAGCCGGGGATAGACTTTGCCTTTGCCATTGCGCTTGTGCCGAGGGATACCGTGCCGATATCGGCGGCAAGCTTTTTGCCGGTGGTTGACTGATGAATAACATTGAGATTTGTTTCACGTAAATCCTCACGGCTGGGCTGACCGCCGGAAGCGTTGAGATTTGTCAAAGCAGCATCAACCTGTGCCTGCGTTGCATCGGGTTTGCCGAGGATATAATAAGCCTCCTGAAGATACCTCATTGCCTTGTTGTACTTATCAACCTGGTTATTACCCTGTGTATCTATCGGATATACCGATGCCATGTCAAACGATGCCTGGTCAAAGTCATTGAGAGTTGTACGGAGAGCGGATTTGTTGACAGCGGTCAGTATTACATTCACCTGGTTTGAAGTTGCACTTAATCTTGCCGCATCATCATCGCCAGAATAACTTCCATTGCTTAACTTTGTTTCATTACTGGTTCTCGTCTGAGCAAAGTTGCTTCGAAGTTTTATTACACTTTCGCCCTGCGAGTTTGCAGTAACCGCTCTATTCCATGCTTTTCCTTGTTCTTTTATTCCACATCCCGGCGTTGCTGGTGAACCTTTCAATGTTAGTGGAGCTGTACCTGACAACAAACTATCTCCTGTATTACCCACACTACCGCCGCGATAACTTTGTTCTCCGCTACCGGTATTATCAATCGCTTTTGATGTCCAGTCATAAACATTATAAAACCCGTAAGAACCATTTTCTGCATCAAAAATTGCAAATCCAAATTTAAAATTAGGTATTGTATTCAAGTTTGTATTTCTTGATGTATCTACTGTCAATTTTGCAAACGGACTTGTTTGAGTTCTTTGTTTACCGGTACTCGAGTCACTGTTACCACTGTTTTCATACCTAAATGTTGCAGTATTTCCACTTACCCCTGTTGTAAACCAGTTTTTACCATTATTATTTGATGGAGTTGTAAAATTTCCCGCAATAGGATTAAATGTATTAGAACCGCCTTGACTTGTATTACCTGTATAAGTGTATGTCGTTGATCCTAAAGTATATGCATCTTGAAATCCATGTACACCAACAACCCACAAACCAGTACTGTTATAATTTTTAGTACTAGCATAACTATTTACCATATTTGACACTGCTCCAACGGCATAATAATACGGCGCATAAACAGTTGTATAAGCAACCTCTCTTTTAACCGAACCGTCTTTAAGCGTATAAGTGAATACCCACTTGAACTGTCTTGATGTTCCGGGAGCAAGACCGGCAAAAGATGTGCTCATAGCATCAACAACGGTACCGGTCTGCGAAATCTCCATACTGCCGAAGCCGTTTGTAAGGCTTAAAGAAACATCGCTCAAAAGGCTTGTGTCGGAACTGTTCTGAATTGCCGTTACTCTTGCACGGTTATCAAAGTCACCGCCGTCAACCTTAACATTAACGGATGTTGCATCCTTGCAGAGGAAATAGATTTTACCCGTTGTTGCGGCGGCACTTGCATCAAGAGTGACTTTACCGTTTGAATCCATTGTATTGTTAATAAAATACTGGAAAGATGTTGCCGCCGTTGCGTGCGGTGCAAGATATATAGCCTCCGGGACGGAAACAATAACATTCTGATTATCTGAATTTTCATAATATGACGAAACATTATCATATCTCTTAACGCCGAGGAAAATATATGCTCCGCCGGCACCGGAATTCACATCTATTATATTCGCAGTATTGAACTGCTCAACAATATCAAACGGCGCAAGCTCGATATGGTCCTGTTTCTTGTACCAAGCGTTACCGCCATCGCTTGAGGCAAACTCAAGCAGCTCCGTAATCGGCGCACCTGCATTTGGGTCTTTTGTCTGATATACATACAAGTATGTATGTGAATCTCCGGATTTATTCACGCCGTGGTTTGCATCCGCCGTTGTGTTGGCAGCCGCTGATTCCAGCCTTGTATATGTTACGGTGTTGTTATTGAATTTCTGCGTAAGAGATGTTGTGCTGTTTGCCGTTCCTCCGGCATTCTGTATACGAAGGTCGGTTACTGCCTCTGTCGGGTCATCTGTGAGAGTATAAGCAAAACAAACGCCCTCATAAACCGGCTGGTCGGTACTTAAAAGGTTCAGGTCAGCACCATATTTACCGTTGTCATAGCATCTTGTAAGCGGAATATATCCGGCTGCTCTTGCATTTTTTGTTGCTTCCTCAAATGTTGCACCGTGATACATACGAACATCTTTAATATACTTTACACTGCCGTCTGTGGGGTAGGAAGCTGAATTTTCTCTTAAAAGAGTAATATAATCATAAGAATCCTTTTTATAGGAGCCGTCTTCCTTTAAGGTATAGCAGCTTGCTCTGGGAACATTCTCGGTATTGCCGTAGCCGTCATAAACAAGGAAGCCGCCGCCGTAGCCTTGAGTAAGTGTTTTACCGCCTACCGTTGATACACCCGTTATGGTGTTGGTATGGTCATGACCGTAGAAAAGACCGACAACATTATCCTTTCCGGCAAGTGCATTATAGAGATCACTTGTATCACCGTAGGAACAGCCGCAACCCTCATAGAATTCACCCGTAACCGTCGGGTTATCTGTGTTCTTTGAGTATTTTCCTGTTATATTAGAGTCGGAAGTACTGTAACAGCCGACACCGTTAGAATCTTTTTTAATTATAGAAGTTGTATCACTGTCACCGTAGTAAAACTCACGAAGCGGAATATGCTGATATGCAATACAGGTTATTTTTTCACCTGCGGCATTTGTTTCGTTCGTCCAGTTATTTACAGCGGTAACAACCGCATTATAGCCGTCTTCATTATTGGCACCGGTTCTTGAATTAGACTTAACACTTTCGTAACCCGGCTTACCGTAGCCGCCTTCTCCGACTTCTTCATCATAAGTACCGGAGTTTATAAGAATTACACGCTGAACAACCTTTGTGTTTGCGTAATTCTTAATATCAATATAACCCGTACCGTATTTGACAGATGAATTGTCCGTTGTGCCTGTTGTAAGGTCAAGCCCTGTCTGATTAAGCTCAACATAGTTAGACTTTTCCGCCCAAATATTATCCTGATTTTTCAGGGTTATATCCGTGTGTTCATGGTCGTGATTACCGTATGTAACCGCAAAGGGAATGGCCGTACCGTCCGCAGCGACAAATTCCCTGACAATAGCATCACGTGTTTTTTTGAATGCATCCGTTCCACCGTTAGTAATATTGTCACCCGTTAAAACAATAAGATTAGGCTGCGACCTTCTTACGGCAAGCCTTATCATTGATGCTGTTTTCGGCGTGAGATATTGACTGTCCTGAATATCACCCAACTGCAAAATACGGAATGAACCGTCCGCATTTGTTTTCAATACAGGGTCAACTGTCGCATCTGCCTTAACCCCGAAGTTAATCGGGCTGAAAGACGGACTGAGTATGCCTGCAACCATTAAGAATGTAAGCACAAAACTCAATATCCGCTTTGTTTTACGATACTTGTTTTCATTCATAAATAAACCCCCATATTAGTTTTTAGAATTTAGTTTTTAGCATTTCAGTTTTCAGTTTTCAGTTTTCAGCATTTTCAGTTTTTAGAATTTAGTTTTTAGTTACTATGACATTCAGTGCGTTTTGTCATATTTAACTTATTTTAGCATTCAATTCACGACAGTGTGTTGTTTTAACAACCGGTATATCCTCTCATTTTCGGTCTGTCATAATTTTCGGTTATTCATATTCAGTTCAATCCGAAAAATAAATATGAAATAATATACTTATTGTTACAACAACTAAAAACTAAATTCTAAAAACTAAAAACTAAAATCTGAATTGCGCAAAATATATGTTATGTCTAATTGCAACTGTAGTTTATGCAATAAAAAACAGCGTATTTGTTGTATAAAATCAGGCAATAAAAAACACCGATTTTCTGTACGAAAATCGGCTGAAAAAATAAAATAACCTTGCGGTTTTACGAATAAATTCGTTGATTTTATTTAATAAATATAGTACAATTACCTTGAAAGGCAGGTGACGGTTATGTGTTCACCCAGTCAGTTAGATGAAATAATCAATAAAATCGTGAATTTTTCAAAAAAGACTTTTGAAAAGAAATTTAAAGGTGTAGTACTTTACGGCTCTTATGCTCGTGGTGATTACGACGAAGAATCGGATATTGATATAATGATTATGGTTGATATTGACAGAACACAAACTGCATCTTACAGAAAAATTGTAAGTGCTTTCTGTACGGATATAGATATTGACTATGGGGTACTGTTGGCGCCGATTGTTCAAAGTAAACCTTTTTTTGATGAGTGGAAAACCGTTATACCGTTTTATAAAAATATTGAAAAGGAGGGTATAATGTATGCTTAGTGACGAACAAATTGTTTTGAGTAAGTACAGAATGGAAAAAGCAGTCGAATGTTTGAACAGTGCAAAACACCTTTTTCATATAAAGGATTATTCTGCTGCGGCTAACAGATCATATTATGCTGTTTTTCATGCAATAAGAGCTATTATGGCATTAGATGGCGAAGACAGAAAAAAACATTCCGGTGTTATTTCATATTTTTCGGAACATTATATTAAGACATCTGTTTTTGAAAAAAAGTTTTCTTATGTAATTAAAGAGGCTTTTGATATAAGGCAAGAATCTGATTATGAAGATTTTTATATGATATCTGAATCGGATGTTGATGAACAGATAAAAAATGTGACGGAGTTTCTTGCGACAGCACAACAATATTCAGAAAAACGATATGGCGAAGCGAGATATTAAAGTTCGTGCAGTTGATTGGTAACCGCTTCGCCGGTTATCAAAGTTTAGCGCTGATTTTTAGATTTAGCGTTTAACTTTTAGCCTGAATAAATGAAGTTTATAGTTTCATTTTTATTTTTTAATAAAGTTGAATATCTGAAATAAAAAAATCGGTTTGCCGTTCTGTGAAAAATCAAACG
>JAZUHA010000022.1:0-5609 GCA_045641485.1 Acutalibacteraceae bacterium | reverse complement strand
CCGCACCGTCGGTTAAACGGGTATCACGTATTGACGAGAAAACTGTTCTGCTTGAATTTTATGAAAAACATGCGCTTCGCACAATGGACGATCTTGCTCACGGAATAAATATCGAAGACGAAAACGGATTGATGAACTGTGAAAAAGTTACTGCACACGGCGATTATTTGACGGTGACTGCGGAACGGGATATAGGGGAAAATGCCGTTTTCCACGCATATTGGAAGCGTGAAGAACCTGCGTTTTTTGTGCGTGATGTTTACGGGCTTCCCATGCTTGCGTGTTATAATGTTAACATAAAACAAACCGGTAATATATGTTTGTAATATTTAATAGGAGTTTTAAAAATGACCGATCTTGAATTGAAAAAATTATACAAAAATCTTTCCGGGATTGATTTGACTGACAGCGAGCGTAAAAAAAAAGACGGAAGTTTCATTTCACTTCCGTCGGGTATTACTCATTATCAGTTGAGCGGCGAGGGTGAAGCCGTTGTGCTCGTTCACGGTTACGCAACACCGTATTTTTTGTATGACAAAATTTATGAAGGACTTATAAAAGAAGGCTATAAGGTTTTAAGGTATGACCTTTTAGGCAGAGGGCTTTCCGAAAGAGTAAACGCCGATTACACACCGGAACTTTTTGCAAAACAACTTTACGAATTGACTCAGGCGCTTTTCGGTAATGAAAAATTTTACCTTTTCGGAACATCTATGGGCGGAACTGTTACAGCATCCTTTTGCCGTATATATCCGGGCTTTGTAAAAAAACTTGTGCTTCTTGCACCTGCCGGGATGGATTCTTTTAAACCTCCTTTTTATATGAAGATTACTTCTGCACCGGTTCTCGGTGACATTATATTCAGTAAAATAGGCTGCAAAGTTTTACTTAAAAAATGTGCAAGCGAGTTAAAATATGTAAGTCAGGATGAAAAAGATTATTTTATCCGTTCATTCGCATATAATGCACAATACAAAGGAATGGAAAAATGTACGCTGTCAAGCCTCAGAAATACAATTCTTAAAACAAAGCACGCAACAGAAATGTATAAAAGTGTAAATGAGCAGAATATTCCGATGCTTGTAATATGGGGTACAGATGATAAAACAATGCCGTATTATCAGATGGAAAGAATGAAAAGTATATGTAAAAACGCTTTATATGAAACATTCGAGGGCTCGGGTCATATATTCCTTTTTGATGAGGGCGAAAGAACTTTAGAAAAGGTTATCCCGTTTATTAAAGCAAAATAAAGCGGCTGTGAGGTGACGGAGAAAATGAAAAAAATCATAGTTGCGGGTGCCGGTCACGGCGGACTTGTTTCGGCACTTAAATTAAAACAAAACGGTTATGATGTTACTGTTATTGAAAAACGAAAAAAAGAAGATTTGGGGCACGGCTGGGAGGACCGATTTACTTTCTCCGTACTTTCCGATATATTAAATATAAAAGAAGAAAATTTTCCGAAGGACTCTTTCAGATTTCGAGGTGACTGTGCCTTCGTAAGCCCTGCCAAAAGAAAAAGCGTGGTCATTCGCTATAACGATGAAACAAGGCAAAAGGTAATGTGGCGAAAACCGCTTATAAATATGCTTCTTGATGCTTGCGAAAAAGCAGGTGTACGCTTTTTATTTCAAACAACTGTAATTTCACCCGTAGTAAACGGTAATGCCGTTGTCGGATTAAAAACGGATAAAGGCGATTTTTCAGGTGACCTTGTAATCGACAGTGCCGGTATTTTTTCGCCGGTACGCTCACAGCTTCCCGACAGTATGTGTATAGAAAAAGCACCGAAGCACGGAGATTGCTTTTATGCGTGGCGAGGGTATTTTAACAGAGAAAACGGTTATCCGGAGCCGGATGTTCCTTTTTGTGTATATATGTGCCATAACGGCGAACAGGGGCTTTCATGGCATTGTACAAATAAAGACAGCGTAGATGTTTTAATAGGCAGAACTTATCCGCTTACAGAAGAAAAGGTAAAAAAAGAAATAAATGCTTTCAGAAATGAATATCCGTGGCAGGGTGAAAAGTTAATAAACGGCGGATGCTTCGGAGTTATCCCGGTAAGAAGACCGCTGACTTTAATGGTGGCAGACGGTTATGCCGCAGTAGGTGACAGTGCTTTTATGACAACACCTATGAACGGTATGGGTATAGACCTTTCACTTAATGCAGGAAAACTTCTTGCACAGACCGTAATTGAAAATAACGGTGACTGTTCGGCAAACAAACTTTGGGATTACAACAGAAATTTTCACATTCTTTACGGTGGCGAAACGGCTAAAAATGAGGGCTTGAAAAACTCTATATTATCAATGCACGACTCCGGTGTGGATTTCCTGTTTGAGAGTGAGGTTATACAGTCCTCGGATTTGGCGGGAGCAGGCAAAAATACAAACTTTTCTTCACTTTTGGGAAAATTAATAAGAGGAATGAAAAATCCCGGGTGTTTTATGAGGCTTTTAAAAGGGCTTATTAAAGGCTCAAAATCATCAAAACTGTATAAAAAGCCCCCCGAAATATTTGAAGCCGAAAAAATCAGACATTGGAGCGAAAAAATATCTTCCTTAAGTGTTTCTGTTGAATGACAATACACAATTGTGGGATTTCTCGGTCTTGTATATATGAAAATTGATGTTGCTATCGTAAAAACCCGCGGCGGACATTTTTAATAAATTTTATTCGGGGTACTTCATTTACTAAAGATAATAAGTGCTGTCGCAAGTTAAAAAATTTGCGGCAGCACTTTTGGTTATATTGATTACTTACTTACAATTTTATAATATTCGTTTGATGTGATTTTATATACGACAGTATAAAATACCGCAAACACCGCTACCGTTATGACGGTTGTAAGTAATATTATATTTGTGTTTGTAAGGTTAAACAGCATAAGAATTTTTCTTATAGCCGGGAAAGATGCCGAAAGGTGGAAAACGGAAAAGAGAAGCGGAAGAAAGAAAACGGTAAGCATTTGTGAATTTATGCTTTTTTTGATTTCTTTTTTTGTCATACCCACTTTCTGCATAACATCAAATCTGTTTGCATCTTCATACCCTTCGGTTATCTGCTTGTAGTAAATAATCATAACCGTTGCGAACATAAATATAAGCGAAAGCATTATGCCGAGGAAGAATATACCGCCGAAGGTTCCGTAAAAATCGTTGCGGTTAAGCGCAAGTGAATCTGTTCTTATGACTATATCATCGTTAATTTTGTTTTTAAGTTCGGTGGCAATACCGTCACAACATGCTATCTGTTTTTCTTCCGAAGCATCTGTATTATACCCTATTTCAGTATTGTAAACTAAAACTTTTTTACCTGAAAAATCTTTAAGATTTTCAAAGGGCTTCAGAACACCGTAATCTTTTATTACGCAAAGACAGCAATCTGCAATATTAACTGCCGCACCGCCAGGAACAAAGAATTTTTCAATTTCACCTTTAATATTCAACTTAAGGCTGTTGCAGAAATTAAGCGTTTTTTCTCCGCTTATATCTTTTCTGTAGCAATTAATGTAAACCTCGTCATTTTTTAAATTGAGTTTTTCTCCCGTCAGCCTGTTATAATCGTCTTCTGTAAAAAAGCAGAATGTGCAAAGGTTTTTAAAATCTAAAGAATTTTCTGCTTTAACGGGGTCAAGTTCTATATATTTTTCGGACATAAGCCCCGTAACAGCGGTGTAATCGGTAAAAATACCGCCGGTTATGTTGACATTTTCCTTTTTTAAATAGTTGTCTGTCAGTTTCTTTATTTCATTTTTGTTTTCGTTCAGCGTTTTGTATGAACCGCAGGTAACGGTTGTTTCCAAATCGAACGGGTATCTGCCCGTCAGTGCTTCCTCCGAGCCGAAATAAAGTGAAGAGGAAGAAGCCATCATAACAAGCACCATTGTTGCAAGAATACAGATGGAGGCAAGCCCCACACCGCTTCTTTTCATACGGAACATCATTTGCGAAACAGAAACAAAATGGTTTGTTTTATAATAATACTTTTTGTTTTTCTTTAAAGCGGAGCATATAAGAACCGAGCCTGAAACAAATATAAGATAAGTTGCGACTATTACGGCAATTACGGCGACAAAAAACCATAACAATGCGGAAATGGGAGATTTTACGGTAATGGCAAAGCAGTATGCACCTCCGAGGATTATAAAGCCGATTATTCCCGGTACGATTTTTGCTTTAGGAACTTTTTCGCCGGTGTTTTGCGATTTTAAAAGTTCAGAAGGATTTGTATGTTTTATACTGCGCAGAGAATGAACCGTAAGCACAAAATAAATAAAGGCAAAAATCAAAGCGGAATTTATAAACGGCTTAGCCGTAAAATTAAATGCCTGTGTAATTTCTCCGTGCATAATATTTGTTACGGCAAGTTCGCATGCTTTTGAAAGAATAATGCCGAAAAACAATCCGCCGATAACGGAAACCGTATAAGTCAAAAGATTTTCGAGAATTATGATTTTACCTATATTCGGTTTACTCAAGCCCAAAATATTATAAAGCCCGAATTCCTTTTTTCTTTGTTTCATAAAAAATGAATTTGTATAAAACAGGAAAATCAGCGAAAATACGGCAATTACAAAACTTCCCAAATTTAAAAATTCCGAAATATTGCTTCCGCCTTTTAATTCCGAAACGGTTTTTGAGCACGAAAGAAACGATATAATGTAAAACATCATAACCATTCCGACAGATGAAATGATATACGGAACGGAAAGTTTTTTGTTCTTTTTTATTCCGTCTAAAGCGAATTTTAAATAAAAACCTTTTTTCATTTTGCTTCACCGCCTTGAGAAAGCAGAGTAAGCGTATCGGAAATTTTTTTATAAAACTGCTCGTCTGTGTTATCGCCTTTATAAATCTGGTGGAAAATCACACCGTCTTTTATAAACATAACTCTGTTTGATTTACTTGCGGCTTTAACGGAATGCGTTACCATTAAAATAGTCTGCCCCGAACGGTTTACCGCATTAAAAAGCGAAAGAAGTTCATCGGAGGCTTTTGAATCGAGTGCTCCGGTCGGCTCGTCTGCAAGTATAATCTGCGGATTTGTTATAAGTGCACGTGCAACAGCCACCCTCTGTTTTTGACCGCCCGACAATTCATACGGGTATTTGCCGAGAAGTTTTGTAATACCGAGTTCGGAAGCGATATGCTCTGAATCTTTTTTCATTTCGTTATGCTTTTTCCCGGAAAGCACCAAAGGCAGAAGAATGTTGTCTTCTATTGTGAAAGTATCAAGCAGATTAAAATCCTGAAAAACAAATCCGAGGTTTTGCCTGCGGAAAACAGCAAGATTGTTTTCTTTAATATCCGAAAGTTCTTTCTGCCCTAAAACAACGCTTCCCGATGTCGGTTTGTCGATAGCGGCAAGAATATTGAGAAGTGTGGTTTTTCCGCTCCCGGATTCGCCCATTATTGATGTAAATTCGCCGTTTTCTACGGTGAAATTAACATTTTTAAGTGCTTCTACGGTGTTTCCGGAAAGTCTTGTTTTGTAGATTTTTTTTACATTTTTTACTTCGAGTAAACTCATAAATAAACCTTCCTTTCAAATTTATACCGTAATTATATTTAAAAAAGCCGGTTCATTCTATCGAATCG
>JAZUHA010000021.1:0-2783 GCA_045641485.1 Acutalibacteraceae bacterium | reverse complement strand
CTGCGCTGATTATTGCTTCCCGTTTTCAGATTATACTCACGGGCTATCTTTCTGCGGCAGTTTCGTCATTTGTCTGCGGTAACAGACTTGTGTCCTCTGCTCTCAGCGTTTCTTTGCCGTTTTTGCCATGTGGAGTATTAAGAATTTTAAATTACTGCATTTACGGCGTTACGGGTAATCTTAATATATCCACCGAAACCAATACGGAGTCAGCCACTTTTCTGAAAAGGGCTTCCGATTTTTGCAACCCGTTATGTAATTTATCCCTGAATGATGCAAAGGATTATGATTTAAATATCATTTCCGTTAAAGGATACGATTTTAATAATAAAAACTTTACGGGCTTTTTAACATTCGCTCTTATATGGATTGCGGTTACACTTCTTTTGTCCGCTTTGTTCCTTTTTGTTGCAAACAAAAAGAACTTACTTGAAAAAGCATCTTTTACAAATAATAAAAAGAACCTGACTTTATTTGCCTTTCCCGTAATTTCGGTATTTGTATGCTGTATTATTACACGGTTTTTCAATACAGAAGTCGGAACAGACAACAAAGAAAGCCTTTTTATACTTTTTGCGATACTTATTATATATTTACTTACCGTAAATATCATACATACGGTTAAAAACGGTTTTTCAAAATCAGTTGTTTTCGGTGCCGCACTTTCACTTTTTGTGCCTATTGTCGGTATAGTAATCGGGCTTTCCGGTGTATACCCGTTCGGAAAAACCGTTCCCGAAAAGCCCGAGACGGACAAAGCGGTAGTAATTTTCGAATCAAGCGAATATTTTTTGCCTACGCTTACTGAAGTGCCCGATTTTACATACACGGGCTTTGACAGCGAAGTATTTTCCGAAACAGAAGCAGAAAAAAATCTTGTTTTTGATTTACAGAAAAGTGCAATAAATTCCGATGACACAAAAACGGATATTTCATTTACCGTGGGATATTTTATGAAAAACGGAGGTTATATTGAATATACATATAAAGATATTTCCGAAAGCACTTGTAAAAAACTTTTAAAAGTGCGAAAATTCAAAGAAGCCGAAAGAATTGTCAATTGGGAATTTGACATGACCGATACCGAAACCGCAAAACCGGAGCCTGAGGATTTTTATATTAAATCAAGAGACTGTAAAACTCTTTTACACTCCGGCGACTTGGAAAACGAGAAAAAAGAAATATTTTGGGAAACTTTTTATAAGGAATATAACGAGCTTACGGAAGAAGAACTGTACTTTCCGAAAGAGCCGTCCTTGTGCAGTGTTGTCTATAAATACGGTGTGACCGATTACAGAGACGCTTCGGAAAAAAACACAGGTGATTTGTGGTTCTTGGGAGCAAACTGCTTTGAAGTTTACCCGTCTATGAAAGAAACCGTTAAGCTTATTAAAGAATACGGCTTCGGTGAAGCATTTGAAAACACAAAACCCGAAAAATTATATCTGCTGACGGAAAAAGAATTTGAAGTCTATAAAGAATACGAAGACGAAAAACTCGATAATGTTTTCACCTCATCCTATTACGCCGACGGTATAAAAAGACGAGAGTCGGTTGACGGCAAATATAATTTCCCGTTCTTTAAAAATAACCTTTATTATAACTCCTCATATACGGATGTTGTTGATTGGGAGGATTATGAAGATGTTGATGAAAACTACGACGGTTATCCGGAAAAGAACGAAGATGCAAAGAAAGAACAAATAATCGGAAAGCAAATAAATGCAAATCTGTTTTTCGATAACTGCTATTCAACATATTTTGTATACGGAAAACGGAAATACGCCGTAGCGGAGTTTGATGACGGCTCTTTTGTTACATACTGCTATAAGCCGTAAAGCAAAATAACGGCAGTTTTCCGACATTAAACGTCAAAAACGCTCCGGCTCCTTTATACAAAAGGTTTCGGAGCGTTTTTATTTGTCGAAAAAAGACGTTATACAGCGGAAGATTTGCTGAAGATTGCTGATTTTATTATTTTCTTTTAAAAACAGTTGACAACTCGGTATATATATGATAATATATCTTTCGCAAATATGCAGAGGTACCGAAGTGGTTATAACGGAACGGTCTTGAAAACCGTCGTACGGCAACGTACCGTGGGTTCGAATCCCACCCTCTGCGCCACACACAATTTAATACTTAATAAATTGTTACCTGCAGAAGTACTCAAGTTGGTGACGAGGCGCCCCTGCTAAGGGCGTAGGTCGGGTAACCGGCGCGAGAGTTCGAGTCTCTCCTTCTGCGCCAAAAACTCCTGAAAATTGCGAAAAACGCGGTTTTTAGGGGTTTTTTCTTGCTTTTCGAGGCATTTTTGCCTTATTTTTTGGCATTTTTGCTGTTTTTACCCTTGTTTTCAAATTATCCTGATTTTATAAAATTTTCAAAAAAACGCACTAAAACACAGTGAAATACCACCCGTTGTCAAACACGGTTGTCAAACATTTTTATAAAACAACAAGTACAGTTCACCCACATATTTCATTAAAAAAGAGGCGAAGATTTGAGGTCTTCGTCTCTTTTTCAATAACAGTTTTTGTCTGTCAACTTGAACGATATTATTGGCTTTCCGCCGTTTTATATCGTGCTTCAAGTAATTCGTTTAAGTCGGAGGCCCAAGCGGGTCTTAGGAAGACAAGACTTTAGTGCAACTCCTTGGCTCACAGAACGACATGGCTACGATCCGACTTCTTCGTCTCTTTTTCAATAACAGTTTTTGTCTGTCAACTTGAACGATATTATTGGCTTTCCGCCGTTTTATATCGTGCTTCAAGTAATTCGTT
>JAZUHA010000020.1:0-9032 GCA_045641485.1 Acutalibacteraceae bacterium | reverse complement strand
TAGACAGCGGCGTAGTTGTTCTTTGTAAAAATTCCGGTGTTGTTGAGAAAGGCAGGGCCAAAAAGGTAGAAGTTCTTAACGACAACGGCGAAGTTGAGGTATATGATCTTCTTAAGTTTATGCGTTCAAACCAGGGTACCTGCATAAACCAGAGACCGGTTGTAGAAGTAGGCGAGAGAGTAGAAGAGGGCGATGTAATTGCAGACGGTCCCGCTACAAGTCAGGGCGAAATTTCTTTAGGTAAAAATGCTCTTATCGGATTTATGACCTGGGAAGGTTATAACTACGAGGACGCCGTTCTTCTTAACGAAAAAGTTGTTCGTGATGATGTATTTACATCAATTCATATAGAAGAGCATGAAATAGAAGCCCGTGAAACAAAACTCGGACCGGAGGAAATCACAAGAGATATTCCCAATGTCGGCGAAGATGCTCTTTCCAACCTCGATGAAAACGGTATTATCCGTATAGGTGCCGAAGTTCACTCCGGCGATATACTTGTAGGTAAGGTTACACCCAAAGGCGAGACCGAATCTACTCCCGAAGAAAGACTTCTTCGTGCTATTTTCGGTGAAAAAGCAAGAGAAGTCCGTGATTCTTCACTTCGTGTTCCGCACGGCGAATACGGTGTTGTTGTTCAGGTTGAAGTATTCACAAGAGCAAACAGCGACGAATTAAGCCCCGGAGTTCATAAAGTCGTTCGCTGCTATATCGCTCAAAAGCGTAAAATCAGCGTAGGTGATAAGATGGCGGGCCGTCACGGTAACAAGGGCGTTGTTTCAAGAATCCTTCCGCAGGAGGATATGCCTTTCCTTCCCGACGGTACACCGCTTGATATAGTTCTTAACCCGTTGGGTGTTCCCTCACGTATGAACATCGGTCAGGTACTTGAAGTTCATCTCGGCTACGCCGCAAGGGCACTCGGTATGAAGGTTATGACGCCTGTATTCGACGGCGCTCATGAATCCGATATCAGAGAACTTCTCGAAAAAGCAGAACTTTCAACAGACGGTAAAACATGGCTTACAGACGGCAGAACAGGCCGTAAGTTTGACAGCCCCGTTACAGTCGGTGTCATGTATTACCTTAAACTCCATCATCTTGTTGATGATAAAATCCATGCCCGTTCAATCGGTCCGTATTCTCTTGTTACTCAACAGCCCCTCGGCGGTAAAGCCCAGTTCGGCGGTCAGCGTTTCGGAGAAATGGAGGTTTGGGCACTTGAAGCTTACGGTGCCGCTTATACATTGCAGGAAATCCTTACGGTTAAATCCGACGATGTTGTCGGCAGAGTTAAGACATACGAGTCAATCGTTAAAGGTCTTAATGTTCCTAAGCCCGGTGTTCCGGAGTCATTCAAGGTTCTTATTAAAGAACTGCAGTCTCTCGGTCTTGATATTCGTGTTCTTGATAAAGACAACAACGAAGTTGAACTCAAACAGAGTTTTGAAGATGAAATGACCGTTCCCGTTGTTGATGACGATACTTTCAAGAATATAAACGATGCCGAGGATGCAGAAGGCTATATGGTAGAAGATCTTGATGAAGAGGATTTTGCTTCTGATCTTTCCGATGAGGAAGAAGACGGTTTCGGTGAAGATTTTGAAGAAGACGATTCTTATTTTGACAGCGAAGAAGAATAATCACCGAAAAACCGATTTATACAGGAAGAAGGGTTATATATATGGATAAAGATTTTAAAGCTGCAGTTGCCGAAGATAACGGCATTGATTTTGAATCCATAAAAATAGGGCTCGCTTCTCCGGAACAGATCAGAACATGGTCTTACGGCGAAGTTAAAAAGCCCGAAACAATAAACTACCGTACACTCAAGCCCGAAAGAGACGGACTTTTCTGTGAAAGAATTTTCGGACCCACAAAGGACTGGGAGTGCCATTGCGGTAAATATAAGAAAATTCGTTACAAAGGTAAAGTTTGTGAGCGTTGCGGCGTTGAAATTACAAAGTCTAAAGTAAGACGTGACCGTATGGGTCATATTGAACTTGCCGCTCCCGTTTCACATATCTGGTATTTCAAGGGAACACCGTCAAGAATGGGACTTATGCTTGATATTTCCCATCGTGACCTTGAAAAAGTTCTGTATTTTGCAAAATATATTGTTACGGATCCCGGTGACACACCTCTTGAGAAATATCAGATTCTTACCGATAAAGAATATGACGATATGGTTCTCCGCTATGATGCCGATTCATTTAAAGCCGGCATGGGCGCAGAAGCCATAAAGGAACTTCTTTCGGAAATTGATGTAGACAAACTTTGCGAGGAACTTCGCACTGAACTCGAAACAGCCGCAGGTCAGAAAAAAGTTCGTATTTTAAAAAGACTTGAGGTTGCGGAGGCTTTCAAAAATTCCGGCAACCGCCCCGAATGGATGATTCTTGATGTTGTTCCGGTTATTCCTCCGGATATCCGTCCCATGGTTCAGCTTGACGGCGGCAGATTTGCAACATCGGATCTTAATGACCTTTACAGAAGAGTTATTAACAGAAATAACCGTCTTCACAAACTTCTTGAACTCGGTGCACCCGAAATAATCGTGCGCAATGAAAAAAGAATGCTTCAGGAGGCTGTAGACGCACTTATAGATAACGGCAGAAGAGGAAGACCCGTAACCGGTCCCAACAACCGTGCGCTCAAATCTCTTTCAGATATGCTTAAAGGTAAGCAGGGTCGTTTCCGTCAGAACCTTCTCGGTAAGCGTGTTGACTATTCCGGACGTTCCGTTATCGTCGTAGGTCCCGAACTTAAACTTTATCAGTGCGGTCTTCCCAAAGAAATGGCTCTTGAACTTTTCAAGCCGTTTGTTATGAAAAGACTTTGGGAACTCGGTATTGCAAACAATATAAAATCCGCCCGTAAGATGGTGGAAAGAGCAAAGAGCGAGGTATGGGATGCTCTCGAAATAGTTATTAAAGACCACCCCGTAATGCTCAACCGTGCTCCCACGCTTCACAGACTCGGTATTCAGGCATTTGAACCCGTTCTTGTAGAAGGCAGAGCAATAAAACTCCATCCGCTTGTTTGTACCGCTTTCAATGCGGACTTCGACGGCGACCAGATGGCTGTTCACGTTCCGCTTTCTGCTGAAGCACAGGCCGAAGCAAGATTTTTGATGCTTGCCGCAAACAACCTTCTTAAACCTTCAGACGGTAAGCCCGTTGTTGTTCCCACACAGGATATGATACTCGGTTCTTACTATCTTACACTTGTTAAGCCCGAAGAAATCGGCAACGGTAAAGTATTTACCGGCGTTGATGAGGCTATGATGGCTTATGATGAGGGCGATTTAGGACTTCATGCTCCCATTAAAATCCGTATGTCAAAGGTAGTTGACGGCGTTAAATACACCGAACTTCTTGATACTACACTCGGTAAAGTTATTTTCAATAATCCCGTTCCGCAGGATCTCGGATTTGTTGACAGAAGCAAGCCCGAAAATATGTTTAAACTTGAGGTTGATAAACTTGTAAACAAAAAGGAACTCGGAAGAATTATCGAGCGTTGTATTAAAGTACACGGTACGGTTGATTCCGCTGTAGTTCTTGATAATATCAAAGCACAGGGTTATAAATATTCAACCCGAAGCGGTATCACGGTTTCTGTAGGCGATGCGACTATTCCCGAAAAGAAAGCACAACTCATTAAAGAAACGGAAGCAAAAGTTGATGTTATCAATGAAAAATACGAGTTCGGATTCTTAAGTGCAACCGATCGTTCAAGAAACATTATTAAAGCTTGGGAAAGTTGTACCGCAGAAGTTTCCTCGGAACTTCGTAAATCAATGGATCGCTACAACCCCGTTTATATGATGCTTGATTCCGGTGCCCGTGGTTCCGATTCACAGCTTCGTCAGCTTGCCGGTATGC
This sequence comes from Acutalibacteraceae bacterium, assembly GCA_045641485.1. Taxonomy (GTDB): domain Bacteria; phylum Bacillota; class Clostridia; order Oscillospirales; family Acutalibacteraceae; genus DTU089. The sequence continues at coordinate 5,145 of JAZUHA010000020.1, read as the reverse complement.
GCGGACTTATCGCAAATACAGCCGGTAAAACAATCGAAATCCCGATTCGTGCAAACTACCGTGAAGGTCTTAATATAATCGAATACTTCATTTCTTCCCGTGGTGCCCGTAAAGGTCTTGCCGATACGGCTCTTCGTACGGCCGACTCCGGTTACCTTACAAGACGACTTGTTGATGTTTCGCAGGATGTTATTATTCGTGAAAACGACTGCCACTGCCACAACGGTCTTGAAGTTTACGATATTACAGACGGTCACGATGTAATAGAGGGTCTTGAAGAAAGACTTACGGGTCGTTATCTTCTTGAAAATTTCTGCGATGACAAAACAGGCGAACTTATCTGCGATACAGATACAATCGTAGATGAAAAACTTGCGAAAATCATTGCCGAAAAGGTTAATTCAAGAGATAATCCCGAAGACAGAAAAATTAAAATTCGCTCACTTCTTACCTGCGAAAGCGAACACGGTGTCTGCATTAAGTGCTACGGCAGAAACCTTGCAACGGCAGGTCCCGTAACAGTAGGTGAGGCAGTCGGTATTATCGCCGCACAGTCCATAGGTGAGCCCGGTACACAGCTTACGATGAGAACATTCCATACCGGCGGTGTTGCTTCCCAGTCGGATATCACACAGGGTCTTCCCCGTGTTGAAGAATTGTTTGAGGGCAGAAAGCCGAAAACACTTGCAATGCTCAGTGAAATTTCCGGTAAGGTTTCTTTTGAGGAAATCAAAAAGAGTAAGCATGTTGTTGTTACCGGTGAGGATGATGTTAAAAAATATCTTATTCCTTACGATGCAAGACTTTGCCCCGAAATCGTTGAGGGTGCATATATCGAAAAAGGTCAGCATCTTACGGAAGGTGCCGTTAACCCGCATGATGTTCTTGCGGTTCTCGGCGTAGATGCAGTTCATAATTATCTTATTAAAGAAGTTCAGATGACATACAGACTTCAGGGTGTTGATATCAATGATAAGCACATTGAAGTTATAGTTCGTCAGATGATGAGAAAAGTCAAGGTTGAGGATCCCGGTTCAACAACGCTTCTTCAGGGTACATCAATCGAAAAGCGTGAACTCGTTGCAGCAAACGAGGAAGCAAAACAGCGTTGTGAAAAAGACGGTATGCCGTTTGTTCCGGCTACTGTTTCACCGGTTCTTCTCGGTATAACAAAAGCCTCTCTTGCTACGGATTCATTCCTTTCTGCGGCATCATTCCAGGAGACAACAAAAGTTCTTACGGAATCTGCAATCAAAGGTAAAGTTGATCCGCTTCTCGGTCTTAAGGAAAATGTTATTATCGGTAAACTTCTTCCGTCCGGTACGGGTATGAAACGCTACAGTTCCGTAGAAGTTGAACCGGCATTTATCCCCGAAACCACAATAGGTGATTTCGATATTCCCGAATTTGCCGAATAATTTTGGCAAATTGACGGTATTTTAAGAAAAAGTTTGTTAAAACTGTTGACAAATTGTTCTTAAAATGTTAAATTATTTCTGCTTGTGTTTGGGAGAGGTATGCCCTCTCCCTGCATATAAATTTATTTTCGGAGGTGAAAATACTTGCCAACCTTTAATCAGCTCGTTCGCAGCGGAAGAGAAACATTGGACAAGAAGTCCAAAGCTCCTGCACTCGGTAAAGGTCTTAACTCTAAGAAGAATATTATGACAGATAATAATTCTCCTCAGAAGAGAGGCGTTTGCACGGTTGTTAAAACAGACACACCTAAAAAGCCCAACTCTGCACTTCGTAAACTTGCCAGGGTTCGTCTTACAAACGGAATCGAAGTATCTGCTTATATTCCCGGTGTAGGTCACAACTTGCAGGAACACAGTGTCGTACTTATCCGCGGAGGCCGTGTTAAGGACCTTCCCGGTGTGCGTTATCACATCATCCGTGGTACCCTTGATACTCAGGGCGTTAACGGAAGGATGCAGGCTCGTTCAAAATACGGTGCAAAGCGTCCTAAAGCAGGAAAGAAATAATTTTTCTTTCAAAAGATTATTCAAGGACAATCTTCTTGCAGGCTGAATTTAATTCAACCAATGGTTAGGTAAGTATTAAACCTATTTTACTGACCTACATTGGCGCCACGGGAAGCATAGTCACTCGAGTACCTATGATATCATTATTATGAAGGAGGGAAGCGAAGTGCCAAGAAGAGGCCAGATAGCAAAACGAGATGTTTTGCCGGATCCGCTTTACAACTCAAAGCTTGTAACAAGGCTTATTAACAATGTTATGTTAGATGGTAAAAAAGGTGTCGCACAGAAAATCGTTTACGAGGCTTTTGATATCATCGCAGAAAAAACAGGTAAAGAACCCCTTGAGGTTTTTGAAGCCGCTATGGAGAACATTATGCCTGTTCTCGAGGTAAAAGCCCGTCGTGTCGGCGGTGCCACTTACCAGGTTCCTATTGATGTTCGTCCCGAGAGACGTCAGACCCTCGGTCTGCGTTGGCTCGCAACTTATTCACGTTTGCGTTCCGAAAAAACAATGAAGGAAAGACTTGCAAACGAGATAATCGACGCAACAAATTCAACAGGTGCATCTTTCAAGAAGAAAGAAGATATGCACAAGATGGCAGAAGCAAACAAGGCTTTTGCACACTTCAGATGGTAATCTGAAAACTAATTTATTCGGAGGGTATTATGCCAAGACAGGTACCATTAGAACTTACCAGAAACATCGGTATCATGGATCATATCGATGCCGGCAAAACCACCACAACGGAGCGGATCCTTATTTACACCGGTATCAACCATAAATTAGGCGAAACTCATGACGGTGCTGCCACCATGGACTGGATGGAGCAGGAGCAGGAGAGAGGTATTACCATCACTTCCGCAGCTACCACTTGTTTCTGGAACGATCACAGAATCAATATTATCGACACCCCCGGTCACGTTGACTTTACGGTAGAAGTTGAGCGTTCACTTCGTGTTCTTGACGGTTCCGTAACTGTTCTTTGTGCAAAGGGCGGCGTTGAGCCTCAGTCTGAAACTGTTTGGCGTCAGGCTGATAAATACAGTGTTCCGAGAATGATTTACATCAATAAGATGGATATTATGGGTGCAGATTTTTATAATGTACTCGGTATGATTCATGACCGTCTTAAATGTAACGCCGTTCCGATTCAGTTGCCCATAGGTGCAGAATCGGATTTCAGGGGAATTATTGACCTTGTTGAAATGAAAGCATACATTTATTACGATGATCTCGGAAAAGATATTCGTGTTGAAGAAATTCCCGACAATATGAAAGAACTTGCAGAAAAATACAGAGGAGAACTCATTGAGCATGTTGCAGAGATGGACGACAATCTTCTTGAAAAATATTTTGCAGGTGAAGAACTCACAATTGAAGAGATTAAGACTTGCATAAGAAAGTCTACAATTGCCAATTCGATGGTTCCTGTTGTTTGCGGTACTTCTTATAAGAACAAGGGTGTTCAGAAACTTCTCGACGCTATAGTTGATTATATGCCGGCACCCACAGATGTTCCTTCAATCAAAGGTGTTAACCCCGATACAGACGAAGAGGAAGTTCGTCATTCTTCGGATGCAGAGCCTTTCAGTGCTCTTGCATTTAAGATTGCAACCGATCCGTTTGTAGGTAAACTCTGCTTCTTCCGTGTTTATTCCGGTAAAGTTGAGACGGGTTCAACCGTTTATAACTCCGTAAAGGATGATAACGAGCGTATAGGCCGTATCCTTCAGATGCATGCAAACTCAAGAAAAGATATTGATTGCTGCTATTCCGGTGATATCGCCGCTGCCGTAGGTCTTAAGAGAACTACAACAGGTGATACACTTTGCGATAAGGCACACCCCGTTATTCTTGAATCTATGGAGTTCCCGGAGCCTGTTATTCGTGTCGCTATTGAGCCGAAAACAAAAGCAGGTCAGGAAAAAATGGGTATTGCCCTTCAGAAACTTGCTGAAGAAGATCCCACATTCAAATGCTATACAGATGAAGAAACAGGTCAGACCATCATTGCAGGTATGGGCGAACTTCATCTTGAAATCATCGTAGACAGAATGCTTCGTGAATTCAGAGTAGAAGCTAATGTCGGTAAACCTCAGGTTGCTTACCGTGAAACAATCACAAAGCCCGCAGATGCAGACACCAAGTTTGCACGTCAGTCAGGCGGTCACGGTCAGTACGGTCATGTTAAGATTAAAATCGAGCCCAACGAGGGCAAGGGTTATGAGTTTGTCAACGCTATTGTCGGCGGTGCAATTCCCAAGGAATTTATTGGTCCCGCAGAAGCAGGTATCAAAGGTGCTATGCTTTCGGGTGTTCTTGCCGGTTATAATGTTGTTGATACAAAGGTAACTCTTTACGACGGATCTTACCACGAGGTTGACTCTTCCGAACTTGCATTTAAGACGGCAGGTTCTATGGCTTTCAAAGAGGCTATGGCTAAAGCAGCCCCCGTTCTTATGGAGCCTATTATGAAAGTTTCGGTTGTTGTACCTACCGATTATATCGGTGATGTTCTCGGCGACCTTACTTCACGCAGAGGACTTCCTCAGGGTCAGGAAGACAGAAACGGTGCAGCAGAAATTATTGCTCTTGTTCCGCTTTCAGAGATGTTCGGTTACGCTACAGACCTCCGTTCCAAAACACAGGGCCGCGGTCAGTATGTAATGGAGCCCGACAGTTATGCTCCGGTTCCGAGAAACATCGCCGAAAAGATTATGGACGAGAGAAGAAAATAATTTCCCCAATAAGTTTTTCAAAATCTATTGAATTATTTAAAAAATTTTGGTAATATATTACCGTTATAATTTGTTTTTTAAAAAAGGAGGACAAATACAATGGCAAAACAGAAATTTGAAAGAACAAAACCTCATGTTAACATTGGTACCATCGGTCACGTTGACCATGGTAAAACAACCCTTACAGCAGCTATCACAAAGACTCTTTCCATGAAAGGTCAGGCTCAGTTTGAGGATTATGCAAACATCGATAAGGCTCCCGAAGAGAGAGCTCGTGGTATCACGATCAATACAGCTCACGTTGAGTACGAAACAGACAACCGTCACTATGCTCATGTTGACTGCCCCGGCCATGCCGACTATATCAAAAACATGATCACAGGTGCTGCTCAGATGGACGGTGCTATCCTTGTTATCGCAG
>JAZUHA010000019.1:0-3371 GCA_045641485.1 Acutalibacteraceae bacterium | reverse complement strand
CTTTTCTTCGTCTTCTCTGAAAATCTCACAGCACACAGTATTGCCGTATTCTTCGTGAAAATCCGCTTTATCTTCGCCTGTATCAAGAACCGCTGCCCACAAGGACCCGAGACGGAATGTATAATATGTTTTGCCGTTTCTTACGGGAATATACTGTTCGAGTTTTTCTGCATATATTCCCCTTAAATCGTGGTTTCCTCTTGAAAAAACAACAGGAATGTTGCCGTGCGTCACAAGCTCGCAAAGCTTATAAATAACATCAAAGTTTTTAACATTACCGCTGTGGTCTATAACATCACCGTTTAAAACAAGTAAATCGGTTTTTTCTTTGACTTTTTTAAAGGCTTGCTCTGCCGCCTTAAACTTACCGTGAACATCGGCAAGGTGGCAGATTTTTATATTATCTTCCGGTACGGGAGTAAAATCAAAAGAAATATATTCCTCACCGTGACACTTACTGAAATATGCAAGGCGTTCTTTAAGTGTTATAATGCAAAGCGTATATTTTTTATGTTTATCGAGTTCCGACATGGGTACGCTTATTTTATGAACGGGACAGGAGGATTTTAATACACCGTTTGAATGGTCGGCGTAAAGCTTATCACCCACCTTAATTTTAACAAGTGCAGGCTTTTTGAGTTTAAAAATAATCTGATACTCGTTTTCTATCGCAAAAACAGCAGGAGTATGTTTTAATTCGTTATATTGCATTTATTTACAGACTCCTTAATACTTCTATGGCGATTTTTGCATCGTTTTTAAAGTCATCCGTTCCGGCTTCTATTGAGCAACGGGGGCAGTCAACACTTATAAGGGCATCTGTAAATGACTTATAGTCGTATTCGTCTTTTGAAGCGGGATAAACTCTTTTTTTACCGTCACGGGAAAAAGGATAAGAAATATGAGCGTGCTTAATAATACCGTGAAGATGTGTAATTCTTTCTGCGGTATCGCCTGCGTTCTGCATATGATAAAGGTCGCCGAGACCTTTTATATTTTCTTTATCTACTGCGGCGGCAAGCATGGCTCCCTCGTTAAGCGTGCAGATAATATCGCTTTCGCCGTATGTAAGAGGCTCCGTAACAACGGTAATATCATACTGTGCGGCTATTGGTGACACAATTTCTTTTAAAAAGAAAACAAGCTGACGAAACGCTTTATCGTAACTGTATTCTTTCGGTACCAATCTTGCTCTTGAAGAGCCGAAAACAACTGTTTTAACCCCTGCTTTACTGCCGTTTTCCATACCTTTTTTTACAAAATCGGCTATTTGCTTATAATCCACGTTATCGCCCGTAACGGGTAAATCCGACGGCATAAAACAGTTTACCGCTTCGCACTTGATATTACATTCTTCAAGAGTTTTTATATATTCGTCGATTTTTTCTTTCTCCCCTCTTGCAAAAAACTGAAAACCGCTTTCTACATAATCAAAGCCGTATTCACTTGCAAGCTTCACTTTTTCGGTATCGTCACCGACACAAACACCGTAACGCATAGTTTTTACCTCTTTCACAAAATATTTGAATATTTTAACGGGGCTGTGAATGTTCAACAGCCCCTTTCTTACATTATTTACCTAAATTTTTAAAGAACTCGATTATTGCTTTAAAGAAATTGATAATTCTTGCAATAAGAGTAGTTTCTTCAAAAGGTACTTCCGTTTCTGCATTTTCTTCTGTTATCGGAACAAGATTTTCTTCGTCGGAAGCATCAAGGAACTGTGAAAACTCGGAATATGTAAATACATTTATCTGTTCATCGGAATATATAATTAAATCAACAAGGTCACCGAAAATGTCATCATCAGCCGTATGGTGAATATTCTTTACAAACCAGGTAATATCCGAATAATACCCTGCGGAAGCATCTATCTGATTATCGGGCGAAATATGGTTTTTGTTGCAGGGGCAGGCGTTTTTCTGAACATAGCCCTCGCCCAAAGTTCCGTCTACCTCGGAACAAACGGCACCGAAACTTTCACGCTCGGTCGTAATAACGCCGTCTGCCATTCTGTCGTTATCCATAGATGTGGGAGTCATTGTCATACCGTACTCGGCAATTACACCTACATTTATGCCGTCATCTATAAGGCTGTCGATAATATCGGTATTTATTTTCTGAACTTCCTCATGATAATAACGGTTTTTCTCTATGAGAGCGGAATATTTTTCTCTCTTTTCGGGAGTATTGAATATATAATCCTCGGCTATATAATAATCTTCATAAGACATAAGAGCATAGAAACCGGGAATTGTACCGAGAGAATCCATACCGCCGGCATCAACAAGTTTGTCCATTGTTGCTTCAATAAGTTCATTTGCATAATCGGTAACATTCTTTATAAAACCTGCGGAATAAAGAAGTTCCAAAACTCTGTAAACATAACTTGTTACTGCATCGCCGAGCATATTCTCAGCCATAAATCTCGTAAGAGATTCGGCATCAAGTTTAAGGTTGCCCGAAAAAGGCTCTCCGCAGCAGGCAACACCGTTCATAGCGCCCGAAATAAACACGCAGGCGGCTATATGATTACGCTCGGCATAACCGGGATTGTTATAATAATACTCATAAAGATATGTGGTAAGAACACAACCGCCCATTGAAAAAGCCGTAAGAGCAACCTGCTTTGCACCCGTTACTTCAAGCACCTTGTTTATATATTCGTCAAGCTGCTGTGAAAGTGTATGCACATCAAGACGCCAGTCATATTTAAAATCATAAGAATTATCGTAACCGTATTCGTCTTTTGCATATACATTGTTTTTTGAACTCGGTTTTATGCCGGTATTGGGATTGGGCACACCGTTTTCATCACACTGTAAATCACCGAAAACGGGAACAACCGCTTTTGAAAGTGCAGAAGCGACTTTGTCGTAATCTTTTTTAATAAGCCCGCCCGCAAGGTCAACTATATTAAACAAAACGCCGTTAAGAATCATATCTGCCGACGGTGCGAAAATTTCCTGATAATCGTCTTCTTCATAAGCGAGAAGCCCTTTATAAATTGTTTCACCGAAGCCGACAATATGTACAACGGGAATATCTTTATTGAGCATCCTCAGGTCTTGTTCACAGGAAACGGTTACTATTTCCGGCGAAGCACAGGCACGGGAATTAAATGCAAATGTACTTACCGAAAATATTCCGAGTACCATTATCACCGAAAGAAATACGGATATTATTTTTTTCATATTATTACCCCTTTTTTAAGTTTTCAGAATTCAGTTTTCAGTTTTCAGAATAAGATTGAATTCTGAAAACTATTCCACACCAATAATACCAAACGCTAAACCTTATGTCAATAATTCGACAGTAATTTTGTAAATAACTTCAACTCTGTTGATTGACAAAACCATATTATCTACTAT
>JAZUHA010000018.1:0-10829 GCA_045641485.1 Acutalibacteraceae bacterium | reverse complement strand
GTTCATATTGTTAATAATACCATAAAATATCAATTTGTACAGCGATTATCAGAAAAATTAAAAATATTTTAAAATAATGAAAGCCCTGCCGTTTTCGGCAGGGCAACAGTAAATTTATTATATTATTCCTGTTCCTCTTTCATTTTTGCAAAGCATGCACTGCAATAAACGGGACGATCCTCACGGGGCTTAAAGGGAAGCTCTGCTTCTCCGCCGCAAGCTGCACAAACTGCTTTGAATTTCTCACGCTCACCTTTCATTGCCTGCTTGCGTGCGTCACGGCAAGCTTTGCAACGCTGGGGCTCATTCTCAAAGCCTTTCTCTGCATAGAATTCCTGTTCACCTGCCGTAAAAACGAATTCGTTTCCGCATTCTTTGCAGATGAGTGTTTTGTCTTCAAACATTTTAAAGTACCTCGCTTGATAAATTTGATTTTGCCCTCTAACGGAATTGCACCGTCACCTTCCTGAAGCAACGAAAAAATTCCGAAACCCCAAATCAACGCTCTTCTTTTAAGCTAAGAGGACACACTTAGTTTGATAATACTTCTTTAAGTTTATTTCTGGCTCTTTTCAGAGCATTATCAACAGATTTTTTAGATACGCCGAGTTTTACAGCGATTTCATCATACGAAAGACCGCTCATTCTGCAAAACAAAACAGTTTTTTCGCTGTCAGTCAAAATTTTTTCACACTGTGAAATAACCTCGGTAAGTATCTGTGTGCTTTCGATTTTATCTTCAAGACTTATGTCTTTCTTTTCTTCGGCACCTGTTTGCATATCGGATACAATCAAAAAGTCACTTTTAACTTTTTGCACCGCAGTATTTATGCGATTATTCATACACACACGGGCATACGCCGAAAACGGAACACCTTTTTCAGATGAAAACGTTTTTACCGCAGAAAGGAAACCGAACATTCCCTCCTGTAATAAATCCTCACCGTCAAGATAACCGACACCTGTTTTATGACTTTCAGGTTTAAAGAAACGACACGTAAGCACACCGAGAGCATACTCGTCACCGTTTTGTGAAAGTGAAACAAGATTTTCATCACTCAATGCAAAATAATCGTTAAAATTTGCCATAAAACACACACTGCCCTTTAAGACAAGATGATAATACACTACTTTTCACTGTTTGTCAAATAAAATCTGCACAAAATGTGAATTTTTCGTGAAAAACGGTATTTTCTACAAAATTTTTATCAAATTAACAGCATTTTGACCATTATTTTTTGGTAAAAATTGATAATTTCATTTTATTTCAGGAGATCTATACCATTTTCCTCCGATTTTTATACAATAAAAATCACGGTAAACGGATTCGTATTTTCCTTTTTCACCTTTTGCGATAACCGAGAAATTCAAAACGGCGGCATCTGTAACACTCTTTTTGTAACCGTACATTTCCGTAAGATAATCGTTTATTTTTTTAATTCCTTTTTCATCTACATCCGAAACACTATCAAAACGGCATTTGATTTTGTAATCATCGCCGCACTCTTTTTTATAAAACTCATCAGTTTCATACATCGGCTCGGTAATGCCTTTTAAAAGCTCATCATCGGTAAAATATATGCACTCTTTTTTATATTCAAGATATTCGCCGTCAAACAGTGAAAAATACATATCCTCATCATTTTCCGTAATTGCTTTTGTCATATTATGAATAACCGATTGGGGTTTCTTTCCCGAAACAATACCCACAATAATACTTATAACGGATATTATTGCAACTGCCGTAACAGCCGTAATTACAGCACTTTTTTTATTTATAAGCATAAATTTGCGTTCGACTTTTTCGGCGGTTTTCGTTTTTTCTTTTAAAGTAACGAGTTTTTCACCGCAATATGCGCAGTTTGTAAAATTATCCGGACTTTGATGTTTACATTTTTCGCAGTACATATATTCACCCCCTGTTTAATATGAACACAAAAAGAACGGTCTTTCGATAAATTAAATTTATTATATCGAAAGCCGTTCTTTCTTATGTATTTTATTTTCCGAAAAGTTAATAAAATTATTCGGCTGTTTCTTCAGAAGTGGCTTCTGCCGGAGCTTCCGCAATTTCTGCTGCTTCCTCTGCAGGCTCTTCGGGAAGAAGTGCTTTAATTGAAAGGCTTACTTTCTTGTTATCAAAATCAACGGCAATGATTTTAGCCTGAACCGTCTCACCGATTTTAAGAACATCCGAGGGCTTTGCAATACGTTTATTTGCGATTTCGGAAATGTGAATAAGTCCGTCTACTCTCGGAATAACATGAGCAAATGCACCGAAAGTTGTGAAGTTTGCTATTGTAACATCGCAAACGGTACCTACGGGGTAATCTCTTTTCATGATTTCCCAGGGGTTGTCCTCTGCCTTTTTGTAGCCGAGAGAAATTTTCTTATTCTCGTCATCTATGGATTTAATCGTAACTTCGATTTTGTCGCCTACATTTACAACCTCTGACGGATGGCTTATTTTGTTCCATGAAAGGTCGGAAATATGAACAAGACCGTCTACACCGCCGATGTCAACAAAAGCACCGAAAGCGGTAAGAGATTTTACAACACCCTCTACCTTATCGCCTGCCGCAGGAGCATTCTCCCAGAATTTTTCGGCAGCGGCTTTACGCTGTTCTTTAAGAACGGAACGAACGGAGCCTTTAACTCTTCTTCTGCGTCTGTCAACTTCAATAATCTTGAACTGAACTTCCTTATTGAGGAGATCTTCAAGTTTATCGTTTCTGCTCATAGTGGCAAGAGATGCCGGGATAAATACACGGATATTGTTTGAAAAAACAAGAACACCGCCGCGGATAACATCTGTAACAACACCGGTTAAAACAGTGTTGTCGTTTTCGGCTGAAACAATATCATCCCAAGCTTTGATTGCGTCATAGCGTTTTTTGGAAAGCATTATTGTGCCTTCCTGGTCGTTTGTTTTCATGATTATGAGGTTAAGTGTATCGCCGGGCTTGAGTTCTGCTTTGGGATCCGCACTCTGGTCATTGCTGTACTCGTCATACGGAACATATCCGGTCTGCTTCCTGCCGATATCAACCTGTATCTCTGTATTGGTAACGCCTATAACAGTACCGCTTACCTTCTGGTCGCTGTTCATACTGCTGAGAGATTCCTCAAGAGCGGCTTCAAAATCAAAATCTTCTGATGCCTGTACAGAGTCCTGCACTTTTTCCTCCTCAATCATTTTGTTGTCATTTACAATTTCGGACATGGTTTTAAGTACCTCCTTTATAATACCGGCGGGAGTAGATGCACCCGCAGTAACACCGACAGAGCGGATACCGTCAAACTTCAAACCTAAAAGTTCCGACGGAGTCTCCACAAGAAAAGCGGAACAGTTTTTTTTACAAACATCAAAGAGCTTTTTGGTGTTGGAACTATGACGCCCGCCCACAACAATCATCAAGTCACTTTGCTTTGAAAGAGAGTCTGCCTCTTTTTGCCTTTCTTCGGTTGCAAAGCATATTGTATCAAATATTTTTGCATTTGTACATAGTAAATTCAGTTTTTTTAAAGATTTTTCCCATTCTTTTACGCTGAAAGTGGTCTGAGAAACAAAAATTACCGTTTTTTCTTTAAAATTATCGTTTTCTTTTAAAAGATTTTCAAGTTCTTCACTGTTTGTCACGACAAAAGACAAACCTTTTGCATAACTTTTTATACCCTTTACTTCCGGATGAAGCGGGTCACCCGCTATAACCGTAACGGTATTTTCGTCTGAATTTTCTATTACGATTTTATGTATTTTCTTAACAAACGGGCAAACGGCATCCGCATAAGTGAGTCCGAGTTCTTTCGTTTTTTCGAGGATTTCTTTTGTAACACCGTGAGCACGAAAAACAAGAACGCTGTCGGGAGAAACATCTTCGGGAAAATCTGCAATCTTTACTCCTCTTTTAAGAAAATCGTCTGTCACCTGCTGATTGTGAATAATGGGGCCGAGTGTCGTAACCTTTTTCCCCTGACTTAACAGGTCTTCCACCATTTTTACGGCTCTGTCCACTCCGAAGCAAAAACCGGCAGTCTTTGCAAGTCGTATTTCAGCCATTACATATTCTCCCGGATGATATTAAGCAAAAGCATTTTCGACTCGTCAAACGTCAGTTCAGTAGTATCTGCAAGTATTGCGCCTTCTGCTTTTTTTAACGGAGCGGTCTCTCTGTGGGTATCCTGATAATCACGGTCGATTATTTCTTTTAAAATGGTATCATAATCTACAGACTGACCTTTTTCCGTAAGTTCTTTATATCTTCTGTCGGCTCTCGCTTCGGGTGAAGCGGTAAGATAAATTTTGATTTTTGCATCGGGTAAAACTACGGTTCCTATATCTCTGCCGTCCATAATACAGTTGTTTTTTGATGCAATATCTCTTTGAAGGTCAAAAAGAAATGCCCTTACTTCGGGAATTGCCGAAGTATTTGAAGCCGCCATGGAAACTTCATTCATACGAATAGCCTCGGAAACATCTTCATCGCCTATAAAAACTCTCTGCTCGTCATTTATAAATCTTATGGAAACTTCAAGCCCCTTAAGTGTTTTTATTACTTCTTCTTTGTTTTTTGTATCCTTAACACCTTTTCTTAAAGCGTTAAGCGCAACACTTCTGTATAAAGCGCCTGTATCAACATAAATAAATCCGAGTTCTTTTGCCGCAAATTTTGCAATACTGCTTTTGCCTGCACCTGCAGGACCGTCTATCGCTACATTTATAACTGCCATAATAATTACCTTCTTTTTTTATTATTTACAAACGGAACTGCCCGCAAGGTGCCCCGTTGAAAATGCTATCTGCAAATTAAATCCGCCGGTGTATGCATCTACATCAATAACCTCACCGGCAAAATAAAGACCTTTTACTATTTTACTTTCCATAGTCTTGGGATTTATTTCTCCGACATCTATTCCGCCCGAGGTAATAACCGCTTCCTCTATCGGACGAAAATCCGTTACGGTAAGTTTGATATCCTTTAAAAATTCAACAACAGACAGCCGCATATCCTTTGTGACCTGATTGGATTTAAGATTGCCGTTTACATGAGAGAGTTTTACCGTTACGGGTATCATCTTCCTCGGTAAAAGAAGTGCAAGAGTATTATACAGATTTTTATTTGAACATTCAAGTAAATCTCTCTGAATCCTTTTATCGAGTTGTTCGTATGTAAGCGCCGGTTTAAAATCAATATGAATTACATATCTTCCTTTTTCCATATTTCTCATATGAGACGAAGCGGAAAGAATAACAGGTCCCGAGACGCCGAAATGCGAAAACAGCATTTCTCCCTGCTCCGAATACACACTGCGGTATGTTTTTGTATCTTCAACATCAATTTTAACATTCTTGAGCGAAAGCCCCTGAACATCGGTACACCAGCCCTCGTGACATTCAAGACCGACAAGCGACGGTTTAAGAGGAGTAACGGTATGCCCGACATTTTTTGCCATAATATATCCGTCTCCCGTTGAGCCTGTAAGCGGATATGACATACCGCCCGTTGCAATAATAACGCTGTCGGCAAAACACTCTTTTCCGTCTTCCGTTACACAGCCCCTTACAAATCCGTCTTCAACAAGAAGTTCCTTTGCTCTGCCCTGCTTTCTTATTACGCCGTTTTCGGTTATATATCTGTTAAGCGCATCAACTATATCAAACGCTTTATCCGAAACGGGAAAAACTCTGTTGCCCCGTTCGGTTTTAAGCGGTACGCCCATAGACTCAAAAAAATCCATGGTATCGCCCGTATCAAACCTCGAAAACGCACCGAAAAGAAATCTGCCGTTTACGGGAACATTTCCTATAAGTTCATTTAAAAGCGGGCAGTCATTAGTCACATTACATCTGCCCTTGCCGGTTATTGCAACCTTTCTTGCAAGTTTTTCGTTTCTTTCGATAAGTGTAACCGAAAGTCCCCGTTTTGCGGCTGTTCCCGCCGCCATAAGACCGGCGGCACCACCGCCGATTACCAATACATCCATATTTAAATATCGTAAAATCCTTTCACCTTAATTTTACTATTTTGTCGGTCATAAGCGTTCCGCAGACATCGGGAACGGGAAGCGTAAGAGAAAATAAATCTCTTGCCTTACTTTCCAAGCCGAAAAACTCCTCCGCACTTTCACCGAGTTTTTTAATATCGCCGAAATTAGTTACTACGGGCAAAACCGAGTTTTCTTTTATTTCTTTAAAAAGTTTTTCGCCGTCGGCGTTAAAACCGAGTACCTTTATGTACGGCGGCTGTTTTTTCAAAATATCTTTTGTTATGCCGAGATATGCGCACAAAACAAGCCTTTTTATACGTGAATAAGTATATCGCTTTGTTTTGCAGTTCATATAAAGTTCAGAAAGTGAGGCGGAATTGCGCACCGCTTCATATAGGCGGTTTTCAAGACCTTCTCCCACATCGGGAAGCGAAAGAAAATAATCTTTATCTTGCATTCTTAAAAAAGCAAGAACGGCATTTTCGGTATTTTTAAAATCTGCCGGTGCTTTTTTCAGTTCGATTTCATTTTCGTAAATTTCACGGGCACAGTCGGGTACGCCCGTTATTCTGCCCGTATTATTCATTATTTCCCGTATGTGCGAAGCACTCAGTATTTCGCCGTTTTCCGTATTACCGTCGTGATTTTCGCCCGTTCTTTCAACACAGCAAAAATCCATATTTGATTTTAACTTTTTTAAAGCCTTGATATATTCAACTGCGAGTATGTTATTCGGCTTTTCCGTTATATCCGAAAAATCTTCACCGGAGTAAAGTTTTAGTGCATTTTCCCGTGCTTTCGGGTAGGATACGCCTTTTTCCAATTCACACAGTAAATACCCGTTAAATTCGGGTTCCGCAAAAATTCCGGCACATTTAATGAGTTTTTCTTTTTCCGCCGTTTCCGCACCGAATACAAGGCAGTCAACAACTCCGAGCGAATTTAAAAGCGAAACTCCGCCGAAAGCAAACCCCTCGGCACTCAAAACAGAACAGGTTACCGGAAGCGAAAAAACAATATCCGCTCCGCACATCAGTGCGGCTTTTACTCTCGCCCGGGTTCGCAAGCAGGCACTTTCGCCTCGCTGAACAAAACTTTCGCTCATAACGGCGATAACGGTATCGCCGTTTTTCTTAATATTTTTAATTAAGTATTCGTGCCCGTTATGAAAAGGGTTAAATTCAGCAACAACACCGTAAACCGTAAAATTCACCGCCCGAAAAAAAGCCTTGAAAAAATAATAATAAATGGTATAATATGTTACTGTTGGTATTTTACACAATAAATTCGGTTTTAATTTTCCTTTTTGGAAATATAAATCATTTTCGGAGGTTAATTTATGAAAATTCTTGTTATTAACTGCGGTAGTTCTTCGCTTAAATATCAGCTTTTTGATATGGACGGCGAAAAAGTACTTGCAAAAGGTATCTGCGAAGCAATAGGAACAGAAACAAGCCACACAAAAGGCTCTTCTGAAAACGGCGGAAAGTTCGATAAATATATTGACATTCCCGACCACAGAGCCGCTTTTAACATCGTTAAAGATGCTTTGACAAGCGGTGAAACAAAAGTTATTGACTCACTTTCCGAGATTGATGCCATAGGTCACCGTGTAGTTCAGGGCGGCGATATTTTCACGGAAAGCGTTCTTGTTACAGACGAAGTTGTTGAGGGAATCCGTTCACTTATTCCCCTTGCGCCGCTTCACAACCCCGCTCATGTTACGGGTATTGAATGCTGTAACGAAGTTTTCGGCAAAGATGTTCCGCAGGTTACCGTTTTTGATAACGCATTCCACAGCACAATGCCCGCAACAAGTTATATGTTTGCACTTCCCTATGAATATTATGAAAAAGACCATGTTCGCCGTTACGGTGCTCACGGTACTTCTCATAAATTCGTTGCCATGCGTGCGGCAGAACTTTTGGGGAAAGACCTTAAAGACCTTAAACTTGTTACATGCCATATAGGTAACGGTGCTTCAATAACGGCAATTAAAGACGGTAAAGTTCTTGATACAAGTATGGGCATCACTCCGCTTGACGGCTTTATTATGGGCACACGTTGCGGCGGTGTTGACCCGTCTGCCGTAACATTTATTATGGATAAATACAACATTTCCCCCAAGGAAATGGATACCATTATGAATAAAAAGAGCGGTGTATTCGGTATTTCGGGCGTTCATTCCGATGACAGAGAGGTTAAAAAAGCCGCTCTTAACGGAAACAAGAGAGCAGAACTTGCAAGAAGTATGCAGTGGTATCAGATTCGTAAATTCATAGGCTCTTATGTTGCCGCTATGGACGGTATTGACGGTATTGTATTCACCGGCGGTATAGGCGAAAATGTTTATGACCTCAGAGAAGATGTTTGCGAAAATCTCTCTTACCTCGGCATTAAAATAGACAAAGAACTCAACAATAATACACAGGGCGTTGAAGCGGAACTCACACTTCCCGGCTGCCCCGTTCGTGTATTCGTTATCCCGACAAACGAAGAACTTGCAATAGCAAGAGATACAAAGGCTATTGAAGAAAGTCGCCGGTAAAAAGGGATAATCGCAAAAAGCCTGAAAAGATTAAAGATTGTCTGATCATAATTATCTGTTCAATAAAACCGAACAACAAAAATAATCGTTTTATCGTTTTGTTAATGCAGAACGATAACCCGACTTTTTTCATTTAAAATATTCAGTTTTATTCAAAAAATGACTTTTTACCGAAAAGACACAATTATCCGAAGAAGTCGGATTCTATGTAGTCTAATCCCATTGATTTACAATATGTAAGGGAGAATATATCGTTGCAAGTCCATGCGCCTACCTGCAAACCTCGGTTGTGGAACTCGTCTACCATTTCCTGCGTAAGTACGCCGTAATCCGCATCAATGGATATATTGTAGTCAAAGCATCTTTCGTAACCTGTATCACCTCTGCCGTATGTAAGCATCAGGGGGAGTTCCGGGAAAAGTTCACGGGCGCTGATGAGATTTTCAAATACATAGGACTGTAAAATACATTTTTCAAGGTCATATACCTCACCTGCAAGTGTGAATACGGCCTTAACCTGTTCTTTGGTATACTCACCCTTAAGTTCTATGAAACAAACCATATCATTTGCTTCCATTATTTCAAGGTAGCGACGGAAAGTACAAAGATAAACGGTATCTTTTGTATCTTTGTTTTTAAGAGGCTTTGCGGTAAGTTCTTCATAAGTGTGGTCACAAATCGCAAGAGTTGTGCCGTCTTCAAATGTTGCATCACCGTCATGACTTAAAACAAATACGCCGTCACTTGTTATGCGGACATCTGTTTCACAGCCGCCGAAGCCGTTTTCTACCGCTTTAGTGAAAGCAAGTTCGGTATTGTCGGGGTAAATTCCGGAATATCCGCGGTGACCGATCATACAAATATCATCTTTTGTACCGCCCATAGGACCGGTTAAAAATGTAGTTATTGCCGTGATAAATGCAATAATCATTCTGATAACAACTGTAGGACTCATAAAAAGCACTCCTTAATTTTTATTAAGAAAATAGTAGCACAAATTTTCATATCTGTCAATAATCGAAAAAATTTTTCTTGAATTAAACAAAAATATATGTTATCATCAAGAAAAATGAAGATATACGGAGGGTTTATTATGAAAACTTTTCTTTTTCAGGGCGATTCCATAACAGATGCCGGCAGAGCAAGAGAATACGATTCACATCTCGGTATCGGCTATCCGCTTCTTTTTGCGGCTGATTACGGTATGAAATTTCCGTACACTTTTAAGTTTATAAACAAAGGTATCAGCGGTAACAGAAGTGTTGATGTTTATGCACGAATTAAACAGGATATTATAAATATTAAACCCGATTATATGAGTTTACTTATCGGTGTAAATGATGTATGGCACGAACTTTCCGACAACCCCAACGGCGTTTCCGCTTCTAAATTCGAGACAATCATAAGTATGCTTATCGAAGAACTCAAAGAGGCACTTCCCGATATGAAAATCATTATGCTTGAGCCTTTCGTTTTAAAAGCTGCCGCCACGGAAGAACATTGGAATTACTTCAAAACGGAAGTCGCTTTAAGAGCGGAAGCAGTAAAAAGAATTGCGGAAAATTATAACCTCACTTTTGTTCCGTTGCAGGAAAAATTCAACAAGGCTTCCGAAAACGGCGAGGCTTCATTCTGGCTTATGGACGGTGTTCACCCGACATCGGCAGGTCATCAGCTTATCAAAACCGAATTAGGCAAGGCTTTTGATGAAATTTTGGAAAAAGAATAATAGTTTTTAGTTTTTAGAATTTAGTTTTTGCGCAGATAACAGGCAGTTTATTCTCCGATATTTACCTTTTTCAGAGTGGAGTGTGGAGAGTGAAGAGTGGAGTTTCGGGGCACTGCGTGCCGATTTATATATTACATTGCGAATAACCGTTACTTCATTCTCCGATATTCACTTTTTTCAGAGTGGAGTGTGAAGAGTGAAGAGTGGAGTTTCGGGGCACTGCGTGCCGATTTATATATTACATTGCGAATAACCGTTAGTTTGTTCTCCGATTTTTACCTTTTTCAGAGTGGAGTGTGGAGAGTGAAGAGTGGAGTTTCGGGGCACTGCGTGCCGATTATATATTACATTGCGAATAACCGTTACTTTATTCTCCGATATTTACCCTTTTTCAGAGTGGAGTGTGGAGAGTGAAGAGTGGAGTTTCGGGGCTTCGCCGAATTATATCACATTGTGAATAACTGTTAGTTCACACTTTCATATTTTATTTTTCATTACAATTAAATAAATTTAAAAAACCGATTTATCGTTCTTTAAAAGCAAAGAATAATAAACCGGTTAATT
>JAZUHA010000017.1:0-3196 GCA_045641485.1 Acutalibacteraceae bacterium | reverse complement strand
GTTTACGGTGCAATGCGTGTAACAGGAGCGGCAGACCCGACAAAACCCATTGAAGAAACTATTCCCGGAAAACTTCCGCAGAGAAAAATCGTTACCACTGCCGCCGCCGGATATTCCTCTTACGGCAACCAGATAGGTCTTGCCACCGGTATTGTAGATGAAATTTACCACCCCGGCTATGCGGCAAAGAGAATGGAAATAGGTGCGGTTATTGCCGCAACTCCCGAAAAGAATGTACGCCGTGAAGTACCCGCACCCGGCGATGTTGTTATTTTGCTCGGCGGTGCAACCGGTCGTGACGGTTGCGGAGGTGCTACGGGCTCATCAAAATCCCATACCGCACAGTCACTTGAAACCTGCGGTGCGGAAGTACAGAAAGGTAATGCGCCCGAAGAAAGAAAACTTCAGCGCCTTTTCAGAAACTACGATGCCTGCCGTATGATTAAGCGTTGCAACGACTTCGGTGCGGGCGGTGTTTCGGTTGCCATAGGTGAACTTGCAGACGGACTTCATATTAACCTTGACCTTGTACCGAAAAAATATGACGGTCTTGACGGCACCGAACTTGCAATAAGCGAAAGCCAGGAAAGAATGGCTGTAGTAGTTGAAAAAGAAAATGTCGAAGCGTTCCTGAATATTGCAAACAGCGAAAATCTTGTTGCAACTCCCGTTGCCGAAGTAACCGAAGCACCGAGACTTGTAATGGAGTGGAACGGTAAAACGATTGTTGATATCAGCCGTGAATTTTTAAATTCAAACGGTGCGGAAAAACATATTTCCGTAATTGCCGAAAAACCGCAAACCGTTCAAAAGGAAGTAAACGGAACATTCACGGACAATATGCGTAAAACGGCAGAAGATTTAAAT
The DNA here is from genome assembly GCA_045641485.1 of Acutalibacteraceae bacterium. Classification (GTDB taxonomy): domain Bacteria; phylum Bacillota; class Clostridia; order Oscillospirales; family Acutalibacteraceae; genus DTU089. Next base: position 2,329 of record JAZUHA010000017.1, on the reverse strand, counting down.
ACCTGCTCTAAACGGGGTCTTTCCGAAAGATTTGACTCAACTATCGGTGCAGGAACGGTTCTTATGCCGTTCGGCGGGAAAAATCAGCTTACTCCCATTCAGGCTATGGTACAAAAAATCAGTGTAGAAAAGAAACACACAAATGACTGTTCCCTGATGGCATTCGGCTATAATCCGTTTATAGCGGAGCAAAGCCCGTACCACGGCGCTTATCTTGCAGTTACGGAATCGGTCTGCAAACTGATTGCAACGGGTGCTGATTTTAAAGATGTATATCTTACATTCCAGGAATATTTCAAACACCCCGGAAAAGACGGCACACGCTGGAGTCAGCCTCTTTCCGCTTTGCTCGGTGCTTTCCGTGCGCAGATGGAACTCGGCATAGGTGCAATAGGCGGTAAAGACTCTATGAGCGGTACTTTTGAAAACATTGATGTACCCCCTACCCTTGTTTCTTTTGCCGTTACAACATCAAATACAGACAGAATAGTTTCCCCCGAATTTAAGAAAAGCGGAAACAAACTTATAATAATTAAAACCGAATATGACGAAAACGGCTTACCGAAGACCGCTTCTCTTATGAAGAATTTCGGTTTGGTATCGGAAATGTTGAAATCCGGCAAAGCGGTTTCCTGCTATACACCCGGAATGGGCGGAATTGCGGAAGCGGTTATGAAAATGGCTTTCGGAAACTCATTGGGCTTTAAATTCAACGATAAATTGACTGCTGACGACATTTTCGGATATTCATACGCATCATTTTTACTTGAAACGGAAGATACACAAGGATTTGATGTTGTCGGTGAAATAACCGCCGAACAAACAATCACTTTCGGTTGTGAAAAACTCTCTCTTGACTCTCTTTTAACTCTTTATGAAGGAAAACTTGAGGGCGTATATTCCTGTAACATACAGAACTCCGACAACCGTCACGACAGTTTTTCATATATTGCAAAAGAAAGATGCGCTCCGTCAATCAAAACAGCAAAACCGAAAGTACTTATTCCCGTTTTCCCCGGCACTAACTGTGAATTTGATTCGGCAAAAGCCGCACGTGATGCAGGCGCAGAGCCCGAAATACTTGTAATCAACAACTTAAGTACAGACGGCATAAAAAGAAGTGTTGAGCGTTTTTCAAAAGCACTTGACAATTCACAGATGGTATTTATCCCGGGCGGTTTCTCCGGCGGTGATGAGCCCGAGGGAAGTGCAAAGTTTATTACGGCATTTATGCGTAATCCCGAAATTAAAGACGGTATTACGGCACTTCTCCAAAAACGAGACGGCTTAATGTGCGGTATATGCAACGGTTTCCAGGCGCTTGTAAAATTAGGTCTTGTACCGTTCGGAAAAATTACAGAGCCGAATGAAAATCATCCGACTCTTACGTATAACACAATTTCACGTCACCAATCAAGAATCGTAAGAACAAGAATCTGTTCAAACAAATCACCGTGGCTTTCTCTTGTTAATGTCGGTGATATAATAAATGTTCCGATTTCTCACGGCGAAGGCAGATTTATCTGTGACGAAACAATGATAAAAACACTTGCCGAAAACGGTCAGATTGCAACGCAATATGTAGACTTATCCGGTGAAGTAAGCAATGATATTCGCTTTACGCCCAATGATTCCGTATATGCCATAGAGGGAATTACCTCTCCCGACGGTCGTGTTTTCGGAAAAATGGGACACAGTGAACGTGTAGGCAGCGGACTATATAAAAATGTTCCCGGCAACTACGATATCCATATGTTTGAAGCAGCGGTGAAGTACTTTAAATAAAGCACCCAAGAACATTCTGAAGAGCAAAAAGAATTCCGATTTTTGCGCTGTGGAAATTTATACCGCCCTGAAACCAAACGGCAAAAGGCTCTCTTAAAGGTGCATCTGCGGAAAGTTCTATAGACGAGCCGTTTGTAAATGCACCGGCCGCCATTATAACTTTACTGTCGTATCCCGGCATCTCCCACGGCTCGGGAACAACGAAACTGTCTACGGCAGAACCGCTTTGAATACCCCGGCAAAATGCAATAAGTCTTTCGCTGTTTCCGAGTTTTACCGTTTCTATGATATCGCATCTTTTTTCATCATATTCGGGTGTAACGGTAAAGCCCGCAAGTTTAAACAGTGCGGCTGTAAAAACGGCGGTTTTAAGTGCTTCACCCGTTACGTGGGGAGCATTAAAAAGCCCCATAAAAATATCTCTTGTGTTGCCGAGTGTGGCGCCGACTTCTCTGCCTATGCCCGGTGTTGTCATACGGTATGAACAAAGTTCAACGAGTTCTTTTTTGCCGGCTATGTAACCTCCGCATTTTGCTATTCCGCC
>JAZUHA010000016.1:0-13286 GCA_045641485.1 Acutalibacteraceae bacterium | reverse complement strand
AGCCTTTATTGCTTCGTCACCCACCTCAAGAGTAGGGTCTGTTCCGTTTTTGTAAGCTTCGATTTTTGCCTTGTTTATATCAAAACCGATAACATTGACATGCTTTGCAAATTCAACGGCTATGGGCATTCCAACATATCCAAGACCTACAAGAGCTATCTTTTCCTCTTTGGCAATTATTTTTTCATAAAGATCTGTAAACATATTCTTTTTCCTCATCAGACTTTCAAAAATTCAAGACATCCAAAAGCTGTATTTATGTAATAATATTACTTTTTATAAAGCAACCCCATCTGCCGTTTTGCAGAAATAAACCTGGAATTTATCGGCGAGAGCCGGAAATTGTTTTATGTATTTTTCGGTAATCTGATTTTTTATTGATTCCTTGAAATCCGGATCAACAAAGCCCATACAGCATCCTCTGAAGCCTGCACCGCTGAATCTGCCGCCGTAAACGCCATCGGTTTGTTTCATCAGATCATAAAGTGCTTTCAATTCATCCGATCCGGTTTCATAATTATAAATTGAAGATTCTCCGCTTTGAAAAACGAGTTTGCCGAATTCTTCAAGATCACCGTTTTTCCAGGCTTCGATGCCTTTGACAACGCGTTCGTTTTCCGAGTAAAAGTGTTCGGCACGCTTACGCCAATTTTCCGGAAGTTTATCTTTGTTTTTCAGAAACACTTCATACGGAACATCACGCAAATAAGTTTCGTTATATTTGCCGTATTCCATACCGGAAAAAGCTTTTAAAGCATAGGCAGCGCTTTTACACTCATCTACACGCATATTATATTTTGAGCCTGCAAGAGTTCGTTCAATGCCTGAAAACAGAATCATTATTTCGTAGGGCTTCATCGCTTTGCCTGCAGAAATAAGTGACATTTTATCGTCAAGAGTATCAATATAAAGAAGCTTATCTTTCTTTGAATAAACCTCGCAGTATTGATCAAGCTTGCCGCTGGAAACACCGACATATTTGTTCTCTGCATTGATTGCAATGGTAGTTATTTCTTCGGGACGAAGTGTAATACTGTTTGCTCTGCACAAAGCGGACAAAAAAGAAATTGTAACGGCAGCGGATGAAGAAAGTCCGCCGATAGGCATTGAACCTTCAATAACACCGTTAATTCCGTTTTCAATACTGTGGATTTTCTTTAGTTCAATAACCGCACCACGCAGATAATCAGCCCAGTCTCCGACTTTAGTTTTGGAAACCGAGTTCACATGGAATATCACTCTTTTTTCAAACTGTAATGAGGTCAGCTCAACAATGCCATTGGGAACAGGAGAATAAGCAATGTGTATTCCTCTGTCAATAGCAAAGCCTGTTATTTTTCCGTGCTGATGGTCAACATGTGCACCCAGCGGACACACACGGTAAGGGCAAAACGCCACATCATCAGCCTCGGATTTGTAAAGCTCGTAATATTTTTCTGTACAGGTCATTCAACAATCTCCGGATAATTTATTCAGCAGATAAAATATCTGCAATTCTTTTACAGGCAAATCCGTCACCGTACGGATTACTTGCATGAGCCATTTTGTCATAGGCTTCTTTGTTATCAAGCAGCAATGTGAAATTATCATAAATCACATCTTCGTCGGTGCCGACAAGCTTAAGTGTGCCTGCTTTAATACCTTCCGGCCTTTCGGTTGTATCACGCATTACAAGAACAGGCTTGCCGAGTGAGGGAGCCTCCTCCTGAATCCCGCCTGAATCGGTAAGAATCATATAGCTTCTTGCCATAATATTATGGCAGTCAAGAACTTCAAGAGGCTCGATTATATGAATTCTGTCACAGTCGCCGAGTTCTTCGCTTGCAGCCTGTCTGACAACGGGATTCATGTGAATCGGATAAAGTGCCTTTACATCGGGATGTTCGTCAAGCACTCTTCTGATTGCTCTGAACATATGATGCATGGGCTCACCGAGGTTTTCTCTTCTGTGAGCGGTGATCAGTATCAGTCTGCTGCCGTCAGCCCAATCAAGCTCGGGATGAGTATAATCATCTCTCACGGTGGTTTTTAATGCGTCTATTGCCGTGTTTCCGGTGATGAATATGGATGATTCATCCTTGCCTTCTTTGACAAGATTATCCTTTGAAAGCTCTGTGGGAGCAAAATTGAACTTTGAAACTATCGAAACAGCCTGGCGGTTGAATTCCTCAGGATAAGGACTGTAAATATTGTATGTTCTCAAGCCCGCTTCAACATGGCCGACGGGGATCTGCATATAGAAACAAGCGAGAGCGGTAACAAATGTTGTGGAAGTGTCACCGTGAACGAGCACAACATCAGGCTTTACTTCCGTGAGTACAGCCTGCATTTTCTGCAGAATATTTACGGTAATGTCAAACAAAGTCTGCTTATCTTTCATTATGGAAAGATCATAATCCGGCGTGACCTTGAAGGCATCAAGAACCTGGTCAAGCATCTGGCGATGCTGACCTGTAACACAAACAACAGTTTCAATATTCTTTCTTGATTTAAGCTCGTTTACCAACGGGCACATTTTTATCGCTTCCGGACGAGTACCGAAAACAAGCATTACTTTTTTCATGACTTTTTCTTCAATATCCTTAATTTCAAAAGTATATTAATCATTTTATTGATTATTCTGCCTGAGCACATTTGTGCAAGTCTGTAATCTGATAATCCGTAGTGAAACAAGATGTGTCGTTTTAATTTTTTATGTTTTAAATAGTTTTCAGATTTTTGATTATCATTTAATTTTTGAAAATACAGCAAAGAAATGGGGATTATTCTGAATGCAGATATTCTTTTTACTTTTGCTTTTATATTATGAGATATAATAAATTTATGAAACGCAAAGTAAATGCTGTAACCGCTGTTATAACGAAAGAGGTTTACCGAATCATTTCTTGATGTCATAGTTGACTCAGGCCTTATTCGTCTTTCATAAAGTGTTTTGTGGCAATGTGCTGCTAACCCATTACAAAGGTATACCTGTACAGATAATAATTCATCCTCATGAATTACGCCTTCAAGGAAACGAATTTTATTTTGATTAAGATAATCAAGTTTATAAAAATGCAGCGGAGTACAAACATAGAACTCTTTATTGCTTTCTAAGAGTTCATATTGCTTAATACTGTTTGTTGTTTTATACTGTAAATTTCTTGTTAATTCATTGAGACCGTATGGATTTTTTTCAGGGTTATCAACAAAAGATTCCGCTTCAAAAAACACAAAATCAGCGTTTTCTTTTTCAGCTGTCTCAACAAGTTCTGAAATAGCATCCATTTTTATATAGTCATCACTGTCGAGGAAATAAATGTATTTACCATTTGCTTTTTCTATTGCTGCGTTTCTGGCGGATGATTGACCACCATTTTCTTTCGAAATGATGTCAATTCGTTTATCTATAGCAGCATAATTATTGCAAATATCAAGACTATTATCTGTTGAACCATCGTTGACCAAAATGATTTGAAGGTTATTATAACTTTGATTAATCAAACTAATCAAGCAATCATTTAGGTATAGTTCTGTATTGTAAATTGGTACTACAACGGTAACAATTATTTGTTCTTCAATCATAACTGCACCTTATTTTTTCAAAAGTCTTTTGAGTTTTCTCAATATTCGTTTGATTATTGAACTTTTTTTGGGCTTTTGAAATTCATTTTCAGTTTCAATGAATGTTTGACACATATCAGACTTAAATCCGTCTTTTTTGAATTCATCTACCCTTGAAAGATATTCTTCCCTGAAAATATGATATGCAGGGTAAACTGAGTCCATATATAAGTCAATGCCAAGTGCACCTGCTCTGATGCAGAAATGTCTGTCTTCACCAGGCAAAGACAGATTCGGTATTGTTTTGAATTTTACGCCCTTTTTTAATGCACTTAAAGAAATCATCGTGCAGGCACCTAACCCATCAACTGGGTAAATTCCGGGAATCTTGATTTTATCAACTAACTCTTTTCTAATCGAATTAGCTTCTTCTACAGTTAGTGGGACATTAAAAGATTTAAATTGTTGATAAACATCAGGAATCCAAAAAAATTGAGGTACCAACGGGCCATTAGGATGCCACTGTGTCCAAAATACATTTGATACAATTTCCACATTTCTTGATATTAAATGAGTAAGAGTGTTTTTTTGAATAACTATGTCAGAATCAATAAAGAATAGGTAATCAAAATTGTTTTGAATACAATATTCTATTATTAAATCCTTAAACCATGTAATTCTTTGAATATTCTCATTATTCCAAAAATGTGAATCGTCATTGCAAATGTATGAATTATCTTTGTTTTCAAGAAAAAGCTCGCTGCCTTTTTTTATTAAGACATTGTCGTATTTTGAAGCAAAATTTTTTAGTAAATCAGAAGATGTTTCATTGATATTATCATCAACAAAATAATAATAGACATCAAGGTTATCCTTATTTGCTTCTTCAATTCCTATTAAGAATTCTTTAAGAACATTTGGCTTTTGACGAATAGGTGAGCCTATCAATAATTTAATCATATCTCCATCCTTGTTTTTTATTATCAATTTATTAATTTCAAATCTTCAAATTTCATATTACCCCAATTTGCATGAACCCACTTGATGCCAACTTTATTTTCAAGATCTCGAATTTCAAAATTAAATGCCGGATAAATGGCATCTACGTCAATAAATCCACCGAATTCATTTACCTCATATAAAACAAGACATACATTATACTCTCCTGTAAGCAATCCATTCAAGTTCATTTCAAAAGTATACTCGGTATCTAATTCTGGAAGTGTATTAGCAAAAGCTTGAACCATAGTTGCACCTACGGGGGTTCTTTCTTTTGTTCTAAATTCAGCACGAAGGCTTAAATCGGTTAGCTTTTCATATGAATGAATGTTAATTTTAAATTTTATTGGTTCATTAAAATCATAAACCGGAACAACTTTGTCAAGCAATGTCAAATGTGTGATTTTTCCAATGGGATTTTTAGGAAGATGTTCCATGCGCTTATCTCTCATATCGAAATCAACATTTTCGTTTTTTTCAGAGTCATTCATGTATATTCCAATGGCTGTTTCTACATCGCCGTCAAATATGACTGTTCCATGATCAAGAACAACGCATCTGTCACAAAGCTGCCGGATGGTACTCATATTGTGTGAAACATAGAGAACGGTTTTCCCTTCTTGAGTTGCGGCGTATTTCATTTTGTCAAGACTTTTCTTTTGAAAAGCCATATCGCCGACAGCAAGAACTTCATCCATTATCATGATTTCACTGTCAAGATGTGCTGCAACAGAAAATGCCAGTTTAACATACATACCACTGGAGTATCTTTTAACCGGAGTATCGATAAATTTCTCCATTTCGGCAAATTTGACGATCTGATCGAATTTACTGTCGATTTCAGATTTAGTCATACCGAGTATGGCACCATTCATATAAACATTTTCTCTTCCGGTAAGTTCAGGATGAAATCCGGTACCGACTTCAAGCATTGATGCAATTCTTCCGTTAATGCAAATCCTACCCTCTGTAGGTGCAGTAACTCGTGATAAAAGCTTCAACAGTGTAGATTTTCCGGCACCATTATGACCTATAATACCTACAGCTTCACCTTTTTTTACTTCAAAAGATACCCCATTTAATGCAAGAAACTTTTCGTTTTTATGATATGCAGCATCCGACCCGATTTTTGAATTGGGATCTTCAAGACCTTTTCTGCGAGCCATAAATGACTGAAGATCACCTTTAAGAGTACCGCCACCGATTGCTCCGAGACGATATTCTTTTTTTACACTTTCTATTTTTAGAGCTAATTCGTTCATATTAATTCCTCATCAAACAGTATCCATAAATGTTTTTTCAACTTTACTGAACAGGAGCACACCAATAAACAAAATCACAAGTGTTGTTATCCAACTTATGCCCCACATTCCCGGTCTGAACTGTGCTGCAGCTTCACCGAGGAAGCCGTATTTTATTGTTTCAAGCATTGGACAAATGGGGTTGCACCAATAGATAAAATCCCACCTTGAACCGAGAAACATATCTGCAGCATAAGCAACAGGAGAAGCATACATCCACAGCTGAACGCCAAAAGAAACCAACATGGCAAGGTCTCTGTATTTGGTTGTCAGGGCGGAAATTATTATTCCGCAGCCTAAAGCAAGTAGCGCGAGCTGGAATACCATAACAGGCATAAGAGCAATCTGCCAGCTCGGATGCATCGAGTAGCCTGGAACGAAAAGAAATATAATCCAAGCTACAAGGAAAAAGCTGAACTGAATGGCAAGAGAAATGAGGTTTGTCATAACGGTGGAAATCGGCAGAACAAGTCTCGGAAAATAAACCTTGCCAAAAATGTTTGAGTTTGAAGTGAATGTATGACTTACCATTGATAATGATCCAGAAAAATATTGCCAAAATACTGTACCGCAAAGATAATAAACAAAGCTGTTTACTCCTCCGGGAGCAAGACCTGCAATATTGCCGAAAACCAAGGTGAATACAACTGTGGTAAGCAAAGGTTGTATTACTGCCCAGGCAGGGCCGAGAATAGTTTGTTTGTACTGAGATACGAAATTTCTTTTCACAAAAAGAAAAATAAGATCCTTATAGTTAATCAGTTCTTTAAGATGCAAATCAAACCATCCGTTTTTAGGTTCAACGATTGTTTCAAATTGCTGGTCTTCATTATTAATATTTGTTGTTTTTTTCACATTGACACCTCAAATATTTTGATGATATTTATCGTAATTCGAGTATTCTTGCAGGTATACCTACAACAGTACAATTTGCAAATGGTTTTGTTACCACTGCGTTTGCTCCTACAATAACATTGTCACCTAAAATAACATTGCCGATAATTTTTGCACCGATACCAAGGTCAAGTCCATTACCAATAGTTGGAGCGTTTCCAGGAGTTCCATTATTACCGATACAATTTCCGCCATGAAGCAGTGCATCTGCACCGATTTTTGCATTTTCATTTACAATTATTTCACCATGATGAGCGATTGTAAGCCCCGGGCCGAAGCAGTTTCTCGGAATTTTAATTCCAAGTTTGTTTCCAAGTATATTTTTTTTTCGGAAATAGTACAAATACATAAATTTGCCTATAATGTCCTTACGAACATTAAAGTAGTATTCTTCTTTTCGCAAATAGATAAGATACTCTGTTATCTTATACGCTGAATCCTGAGTCATTTTTCGAATTGTTTTTTCTCTTGAATCAAATTCATGATAAAACTGCATATCACGATTGATATATTCTTTCAAATCGTTTTTACTATTAATCATTATTAAAATTCTCCGGTGTTATACCATTTTACATAGTCGAACTCATCAAGCCATCTGCGCTTGAAAAAACCCGATTTATCATCTGACAATATTCCGACTTCACCGTCATTTTCAAATCCTTTAATATAGTATGCAGATTTAAATTCCGGGTATGGTTTATGTGTAAAAATTACTTTATTTTCATATGGAAGAGCATCAAACTCGGCAATATTTTCATAGGTGCAGCCGTTTTTATCGGTCATCATTACGAAAAGATTGTTAAAATCAACTCTCTTTGAGCGCTCAATCCATTTGTTTGCCGCTTCATCAAATGATTTGTAATGCATGAAATATAAGGTTATATCATCAATTCTTCCAACAGGGAAAGACATGTCGGAATCAATCTCAACAGGTTTTTCATTAAGATACTTTTGGGGATTATTAAGAAATCTAAGGAAATCTTCTGCTTCAATATTTAAGTTAACGGTCGGGCTGTTGAAACGGCATTTCATATCATGAAGTATCATGGCTCCGTTACAATTTGCCGAAAGAACAGAGGATTTGTATTCTTGAGTCCTTTTCTTTTCAAGATGGAACTTGCGTTCTGTTCTTTTTGAAAATTTTTATACCCACAACCTACCTTCTGAATAATCTTGATGCTGCCTTAAACACTTTATTTTTTCTGATTTTTTCATATTTTTTCGCAGTAGATACTGCATATTCAAATACTTCCGGCACAAATGGATCTGCAACGGGATAACCTTCTGATTTAAGCCATTCAACATCAACTGTTGCAGCTGACTTGATGAAAAGGCTGAGCATTTCATCTTTATTCTCGTCAAAAAGATTTTGAATTGCCATAAAGGAAGCATCTTTATTTAATCTTTGAGCGGTTAAATAATGGAGCTTTGGCAGATTATTGTTGCGAGATTCAATCAAATTATCAGTTAGACCTCTGAGTTGATTGCTTGTATTTAGAATAGAATATTTACTGGCAGTTCGAATTCTTCTGTAACAATAAGAGAAAATATCACAAACATAGAATTTATTTGCCAAAATCATAGCTTTAACAAAGAATGGAGGATCCTGAAATCTTTTGTAGTTAGGGAAGAAGCAATCATTTTCAATCAGCATTTTTCGACTATAAATATATTGAGTATAACCATAGTCGTATTGATAATCCTTAAAAGAGTTTACCTTTTCAACCTTCAAATCAAATTCCATTTCGTGCTGTTTAACAGGAATTTTTTCCGGTTCAAGGTTTCCTTCAGGTAACAAATAAATCTTTTTTCCGCCGCAGACTTTAACATTATTTTCTTTGGCTGCATTATATAGTTTTTCGAGAACATCATTATTCGGATAATAATCATCCGAGTCCATAAAGGCGATGAATTCACCGGTTGCTACTCTCATTCCGTCGTTACGAGCCTTACCGACACCTTCATTTTCTTTATCAATGATAATAATTCTGCTATCTTTTGCAGCATAATCTTTCAAAATAGAAATAGAATTATCCGGCGATCCATCATTGACACAGATGATTTCCATTTCCCTTAGTGTTTGTGATAAAACACTGTCAAGGCACTCATCGATATAAGACTCGGTATTGTAAACTGGAATAATAATACTTACTTTTGCAGCCATAAAACGCTCCTATTTTTATTTGTTCCTAATTAAAACACCATTATATTTTGAAGAATCATTTTCAAGGTCAATTATTCCTTCAGGATGACCTTCACGATCGCTCTCTGGTGGAGGAGTCATATAGTCACCATATTGCCATGATAAATATTCATGTGGATTTGCAGGACCTTTAAATTTTATGCCTTCAAATTCAATTTCCTTAACCGGGAACATATACTTTTTTTCTCCATAAATTCTTTGTGCTGTTCCATAAGGGTAAAAAACAAGCTCTGAATTTTTTGAAAAATCACTGATAATACTTGTTAACTTTGCAAAAAATCTACAAAGTAAATTTGAAACAACAACTGAAATACCACTTGTTTTCTTATTTCTCCATGGATATGAACAAAACTGTTGAGATAAACTGTCAAAAAGATGTTGAAATTTAGTTAAAACTTTTGAGTTCGGTTTATGATATACTGCAAATATATCAATAGGTATTCCTGAATGAATAGGATATTTCTCATAATTGGGTTCTGTCCATGTTGTATTGTTTAGCCTCAGTCTATAAAACGGAACAGGGACTAAAGGATCAGTTCTTTTTGTCTGCAAAAAATATTTTTGCTTATTGCCACACTTACTCCATATTTTTTCAAGCCTTAGATAGTCTTCTATAGGCATATCTACATCAACATCATCATCCCAAGGAATAAAGCCCTTATGTCTTACAGCACCTAACGCAGTGCCAAATGAGAGCATATAGTTCAAGTTATTCTTTTTGCAAAATTCATCAAAATCCACAAGTATTTCAACTGATATTTCTTTTATTCTGTCAGAAGTATTTTTATCCATACAATATCACCTTTCATTAATTATAAGATGGATCTAACAACTGTAATTCATAATAATTATCTATTTCAATAATATCCGATTTACTGCATTTACGGATTTCAACCTTATAATCATCTTTCAGGAGAACAAGAGGAATAAATTCCCAGAAATAGTCCTTGCCGCCCTCAAATTCATTATAAACTCTTGCAAAATCTCTTTTGAGCTTTTCACAATCTTCAGGAGTCCAATATGAAATGCCGTAATAATTCCAGCAATATGTATTTCCTTTTTGATAATCAGTTATATATCCGTCTTTTTCTTTGAAACTCCAGTCATCGGTTTCAAGAGAATAGGAACCGAGGATATTGCTGTAATACTGATATTTTGTTATTACAGCAGGATTGGAAATATAAAGGTCAGCTTCGCAAAGGTAGCAGCCGTTCAGCCTGTCAAGAAGAAGCATGGCTGATGAAATGTTATTGGTTTTGTCATAAATATCGTTGTCAATGAGTGTAACAAACGGATATTTTTCAAGTATTTCATCAAAGCGCTCTTTTTTATATCCTCTGACGATGGCTATATCTTTTATGCCAACCGCAACAAGAGAATCAAGCAATGTATCAATGATTCTCTGACCGTTAACGGTAACCATAGGCTTAGGTCTGTCGGCTGTAGCCGGAAGCATTCTCTGACCAAATCCGGCGGCAAGAATAACGGCATTCTTCACGCGATAAGGTTCAAGAGCTTCTAATCCCTTATCGGTAATTGTTAGAATATTATCATTTAATGCTAATAATCCTTCGTTAATAAGTGCTTCAATATCTTTGCTTATCTGATTTCCAGAAATGCAAAGTGTGTCTGACAGATTGCGAAGTATGAACTGAAAACTTTCCTTTTTTTCAATGAAAGTAAGTATTTCAAATTGGTAACGAGTAATCATTTTTATCACCAAAACCTCTCATAATACTATTATATTCTATAAATAAGCTTATTATTGATTTCACCCTAACGCCAATGGCATTTTGTTTCCGAAAAGTTTTGTGTGCAGTGCAGGAAATCTGTATAGTAACCAAAGTCGGAACTTTTGTTTTGCTGATACAGATTTATCTTTTATCAGCACTTTATAGCATTCAACATATATTTTTCTGATTTCTTTAAGTCGTTTTGCGTGGGTTGGATCATTTTTGTCTAAGTGAGCATAAGCCACCGCAGATCGGGAATAAATGAACATTCTTGTTTCATTTGCAAGCTTGGTCTGACCAATGGAATCCAGCCATTCATATCGAACTTTTATTGCATCAATAATATCTGTGAAATGAATGTTATATTCTCCATGCATTATCGAACCGGAACGAACAAGATAATAATATGCAGTTTTCCCGGTCATCACCATTTTATTAATTTGAGCGAGAATTTTATGGTATATAAATAAATCTTCATAAAGTCGTCCAACCGGATATCTTAAATCTTTGAATATAGATGTTTTATATAATCTGTTCTGAGCACAGGGAATACACATGGTTTGCAGCAAGTCGGTTCCGGATAATATGGTTTCTTTAGTGAACGGAACATAAAAATCGGATAATTCTCCGTTTTCCGAAACGCCTTTAATATTACCGACAGCAATATCGGCATTGTTTCTGACAATTGCATCATAAAAAGTTTCAAGCATATCAGGAGCAATATAATCATCACTGTCAACAAAGGTTACATACTCTCCGGTCATAACATCAAGAGCTGCGTTTCTTGCGTCGGATAACCCGCCGTTAGCCTTATGAATAACTTTTATTCTGTTGTCTTTTTCTGCGTATTCATCGCAAATTGCAGGACAGTTATCCGGTGAGCCGTCATCAACAAGCCAAAGTTCAAAATCTGAAAATGTTTGATTAAGAATGGAATCAACACATTTTCTTAAATATTTTTCAACCTTATATACCGGAACAATTACGCTTACTTTCGGCATATTATCTCTCCATTATAAACCGATTTTTAATGTGTTTCTTATTTTGCAAGTGAAATTAGGGCAAATTCTGAATAATATATACCAAATTTTATATTTCAAAGATGTTGCATTGAAAACAGTTTTTAAATCCGATTCACAAAACCTCTTATGAATTATCTTTTTGAATTTTTTATATTCGTCTGTTTGAGGTACCCTGCAAAGCGTTTGATAATGGTACATACACCCGCCAACATAATTTTTTAATGCTTTTGGATATAATTCGGGAAAATCTGTTTTAATTTCCTTTGCTCTCTGTTCAAGCGAATATAATGCATCAAATCTTTTTTCGGTATAGTTACTATTCATTATGCTTCCCGGGCGCTGATAATAACCATATAGTTTGGAATCTATGGAAATAATCTTATCAGATTTTGATAACACACGATAGGTCCAAAGGACATCCTCATTTATTTTGCCAGCTTCAAATAAAACAGATTTCGATATACTTGATTTTGATAAAGTATTCCAACAGGTTGTAACGATATCAGTTTCACATAACAAGGAATTAACGGCTTTAAAACTATCATATGTGTTTTCAGTTATTTCTTTGCTGTCAGAAAAAGATAGTTCATTTATGTTGGAAAATTCTATTTTATCACATTGAATGAAATCAGCATCATGTTTTTTTACGGCGTAGTATAGTATTTCATACATTTTATGTGAAATAATATCATCACTGTCTACAAAACCGATATAATTTCCTGTTGAAACATCCATTCCTGCGTTTCTTGCATCAGATAATCCGCCGTTAGCTTTATGGATGACCTTTATTCTGTTGTCCCTCTTTGCCCATTCATCACACATAGCAGGGCAATTATCCGGCGAACCGTCATCAACAAGTATTATCTCAAGATTTTTATAAGTCTGATTTACTATTGATTCAACACAGGCATCAAGATATTTTTCAACCTTGTATACCGGGACAATAACGGAAATTAAATCCTGCATAGCAACTCCTTAATCGGTGTACCCGATTTCGCTTAAATAATCATAATATACTTTCATAAATTCTTTAGAACCGGCTTCACTCATATGGTCACTGTTACCGTAATAATCCGGTGCAAAAGATAATACGCTATCATGAGATAAATCAAGAAGCGGAGTTTTTGTTGATTCAGCAACATCATTAAGAACATCGAAATAATTGCATTTTAATTCTTCATCAGTGAATGTTTCATTCAGTGAAACATAAACCGGAGGAGAAATAAGCAGAGGCATAAACCCGTTATCGAGGCACCACTTTACCATATCGAAAAGAATCTGTTTGTTTTCATTGATATAGCTTTGACCGGTAACAAAATATCCCGAGCGCCAGCTGTTTGCTCTTCCTTTTGCGTGAGTAACAAGCTCCTGATGTTTCTGCTCGTTAAATGTTGATTCTGTTTGATTGTTATCGACTGCGGTTGCAGGTGAGTCAACAATAACTTCGTCATCATCCATCATCATTCCGCCGATATCTTTTTCCTGGTCTTTAATGATGTCTTTAATTGCATATTCACCGCTTCTGAGTACAGGCAGATATTTTGTGTTTATATATGTTTCATAACTGAAATCTTTTATATATTCTTTGTCA
>JAZUHA010000015.1:0-10517 GCA_045641485.1 Acutalibacteraceae bacterium | reverse complement strand
TCACACCTCAACATATTCGGAGCAATCCGCTTTAAGGATATATTTTTTACCGTTTTCAATGCAATAAACCATTGAGCCGGACGGGTATTTTAAATATTCACTGCCGTCTGTGTTCATTGCGGTTATGTCCGTTTCTTCGTCTGCAAGAAAATCAGTGCGGACGAATGTGTCGGTGAAACTTCTGCCGTCAACTGTTTTTCTTGATTCACATATAATACTTTCATCGAAGTTTATTTTTTTTAACATATTTGCCTCCTTATCCGTATTTTTTATACATAGCCTTTAAGTAATAGTCGTAACTTTTATACTTTTTCTTTGCACTTTCCCGAGCTGTAAATTCATTTTTTGTGAAAATCCCCGAAAATCCCGTTTCTTTTACAAAAGCCTCATAAGTTCTGGGATAATCGTACTTCTTTACCGTTGTATTTGATTTTGTACTCGATTTTGTGCCTGATTTGGAACCCGAACCAGAAGAACTTTTTGAACCCGATGAATAAAGTTTTAAAAGAGCAAGATTATAATTTCTGTCTGCATTCGCCTGCTTAAGGGCCGCCTGTTCTTTTTTATATTCCATTTCTTCTTTATATTTTTTCTCGGCAAAATCCTGAAGATACTGCTTATATGAAAAGTCACGGTCATTTTGCCATGATTTAAGTTCGTCCGTGAATTTTTTATATTCACTGTCCGACATTTCGTTAAGTTTTTTCAAAAGATAATCACGGGTATCGCTGTAATCAGAAACACTGTCACGGTATTTTTTATAATCGCTGTCATCAAGAGAACGAAGAAGTGACAATGTTTCGGAAAGCGTGTCGCCCTCATTTTCGTACGCTTTATAGGCACTTTCACGGAGTTCGGGTAAAAGAGAATTAAGTTTATTAAGATAATCCGCATAACTTTCGTTTCCGGCAGATACTGCATAACTGCTGCCGTAACCGCCCGTAAGTGCGGAAACCGCTCCTACGGTATCAAGCATGGCTTTTTCACCGTTTTTCATATACATTTCCCTGTATTGTCTGTAAAGCGGGTCGGCATTAACATCATAACTGAACGGTTTTCTGTTCAATATTGCATTCAGTGCCTCGTCTATTTGCTTTTTGTATGCAGAAGAATATTCTTTCGGTTTGTTTTTTTCGTAATCGGAAAGTGTTTTTTCTGTTTTTTTCAATTCCGCACTTTTTGTATATTTCGGCTTATTCGCCGTTGTCTTAAATTTTGCGGAAGTCTTTGAGGCAGTTTTTAAAGTGGAACTTTTAGTGCTTTTTCCCGATGAATTAAGGCTACCCCATGTTTTTTCACCGACAATACCGTCAACAACAAGTTTATTTTTCTTTTGATAATCTTTAACAGCTGCTTGTGTTTTTACGCCGAATTCACCGTCTACATCCAATGAATACCCCATACCGTTCAGCGATTTTTGAAGTTTTTTAACCTCGCTTCCGCTTGAGCCGTATGATAATACTTTAATTGCTATTTCTGTTCACCTCTTTAATAATTTATAAATACGCCGTTAACATAAATGTACGAGCCTTCTTCTATCGTATCATTTGCTTTTAAAATAAATTCCCCTGACGGGTTTATATAACATAAAATATCCGTAAATCTTCCGGAACTGAATACATTAAGCGGAGCGGAATAAACGGGTCTTTCACCGTCTAAAGTCAAAAGCGTTATTACGGACCCTGATGCTATTTCCGTTTTAACAAGAAGACGGAAGTTTAAAAAAGTCATTCCGAGAGAATTATGTTTGATTATTCTTCCGCTCATATTATCAATAAATGTTTCGTTAGTGACGGCTTTTGAAGTAATATTTTCGCTTAAAAGGTTACCTTTTACATTCAGGTTATATGCTACGGTAAGTTCGTTATCGGTTTCCGAAAAGCACCCGAAAGCCGCGCCTTTACCTCCGCTTTTTATATTAAACGGTATGTCCGTGCTCGAAATTCTTCGTACACATTCAACGGGCTCTTCCGTCAATAAATCACTTAAACAAAGTTTAACATCATAGGAACTCGACTGAAGAATGCTTCCGCCTATTACGGCAGGTGAAGCAGTGCATACAACCGTTGTATAAACCTCACTGCCCGCTCTTTTATATTTAAGCGACTTTGTAAGAATGTTGTTTTCGTCAATATCACTGAAATTGCAGGAAAATCCCACCGAAAGATAACTTCCTCCGCTGTTTTTAACGCCGTTGGCATCACATCTGAAAACATCGGTTATCACGGCAGACGGAGGAGAATAATCAATAACGCTGATTGTCTGTGTTACTGTCTTTTTAAGTCCTCTGCTGTCTGTAAGAACTACGGTAATTTCCGTATCCCCCGAATTATTCAGTTCAAATTCAGTAACATTTTTTGATTTTGTAACTCCGGAAACCGTTACTTTGAGTGTAGAATAAGTTGCCGAATATTTATAAGAAATACCCGAAAGTGTTACTTTGACTTTGCTTTTTCCTTTAACATAGCAGTTCCATTCATCGGGAACCGTGTCACTGACCGGCTGAGTAGTTAAAGTAAACTGCGGTCTGTAGTCCGAAGTATCGGGAATTTTTAAAGAAAAACTTCCCGTTTTACTTCCGACAGACGAGGAGCCGTTATATGTGGTAACTTTAACGGAAATACTGCCTTTTACGGAATTTTTAACGGCGTTTGCCCACGAAACGGGCACGGTAAACGAAACAGAAGATATTCTTTTTTCTGCTGTAACGGTTTGCGAATATGTACCTATACTGAAATTCACTTTATGAGAAAAATCGTTTGAAGAAGAACTTATTGTAACCGTAATACTTCCGCCCGGATTTACCGATGAAGAAGACAGCGAAAACGACGATGCCCTCGGAATATCCGTACAGGTAAAATCGCAACTCACACTGCCGCCCGAAAGCGATGTTCCGCTCATAGAAAAAGAGCCGCTTATGTTAAGTGTTAATTTGCCGTTTGAATTGTGACTGACATTTCCCGTCCAGGAAGCAAGTAAAACGGTTACACAGTTTCTTGTGTCTATTGCCGTATTAAAATCCGCCTTTTTTGAGCCGCCGACATACAGTTTTACATTATTATCGTTTTCGTACAGATTATATGCGGAAGATGTGTACCCGTCGTTTCTTTTAAGATACATTTTAACGGTAATATTCGATGTGTTATCGGCTGTACTTCTGCTGTTTTCGGTAACCGTTAAATAATAATCGTACTTTGAACCGGTACTGCCCGTACACGAGCCGTAATATTTAGTTGCCGTAAGACCACCTCACTTCAAGACCGTTTTCAGTTACATCAAATGTAAAATACCCTTGTGTTTCGTTACCTATTTCAAGATAATCAAGCACCTGCGCTCTTGTTATATACAGATTGTTTCCCGAAATATACGCAACCTCCGTATCACCCTCAATAAACGAAAGTCTTTCGTTTGTAAACCGTGCTTTAATGTTGCTGTCGCTTCTGCCTATTTCCATACCGAAAACGCCGTCGTAAAGTTCTCCCCTTCTGATATAAACATCAAGAGAAGAAATAAGTTCGGAAACATTTCCGCCGACAGACGATAAATCTTCTTTAACTTCTTCTATTTTCCGTGAAAATTCTTCCGTAATATCCGTTTCGGTCTGAGTTACTTCAGATGAAAAAATTTCCTGCACTTCCGTAAGTTCGTCTTTTTTAACGTATTTTTCTTCAACTCCGGAAATAATCGCATTTTCGAGTATTGTCAGTTCCGCATTGTTAGACGCTTTATATGTATCAAGACTTGTTTCGATTTCTTCGATATCCGAATTTATGAGGGATATACTGTCACTCGTCTGACTTATTCTTGTATTTGCGGTATCACGGTACGTTCCGAATTCCGACTGAGAAACAAAAGTATGAGAAACATTTTCAAGAATTTCAGTCTCACTCTCGCTTATTGCTGTGGTATATGCTTCTTCTATTTCTTCGGCTGTACTTAAAATTTCCGATTTAAGTTCTGTAAATTTTTCCTGAAACTCCTTTTTAAGTTTCGCTCTTATTGTCTGCTGTGATGACTTTTCGCTGTTTTCGTTTTGCTTTTTCGCTTCTTTTACCGCAGACAGTTGCTCTGAAACATTTTCATCAAGCGATAAAATAACGGCGGAAAGAGTCTCTGTAAGTTCATACAGATATGATTTTAACAGTTTGAATTTTTCATCTACGGAGTATTTTCGGGAGTCAACATTAGGCAGTAACAAATTGAGGTCATACATAAATATTACTGCCCCTTTCAACGGTTCTCGAAATCGAATGTATTTCCGTTTTTCCCGTGCCGGTTATTTTTATTTTAAGAGTATCACATCTCGGTGTTGACAAGGGCACGGTAAAACTTTGCGTTTTTGTAAAACCGACATTTGCGACTTCCTCCCAAACACCGCTGTCGTCATACTGAAAGTATATTTTAAAACTTGAGCCTGTTTCGCCTTTTCCCCTTACGGAAATACCCGAATAATATTTATTGCCGGGCAAACCGAGCCCCCATAATCCGCTTTCGATTTTCCATTCCACGGGATTTTCGAGGGTGAAACCTCCCAAAACAGATGCAAAATTACCGTAACTGTTTTCGCCGTCTGCCGTAAATAACTTTTTGGTGTTATTTACGGTTGCGAGAAAATACAGATTATAATTGTGAGTTGCAAAATCGCAAATATCTATGTCATCTTCACGGTGCCATATATTTTTACTCTCATCGTAAGTAAAAAGTGTTCTTACACCGTTTTTATCGCTCATACAGATATAATATCTGTCACCGAGTACACCTGCCGTGCCGTCTTTATAAACGGTGTTCCCGAGATTTTCCGAAATACACAAAGGAACCGTTCCTTCATAACTGCAAACGCCGTTCGGAGAAAGGTAATAAAGTGTTTCGTTAAGAATTTTCAGCGTTCCTTCGCTCCCTTTCTGCACCCCTCTGACAAAAGAACAACTAACGGAAAAAGGCGGATTACTGCCGTAAATCTTATGAACACAGTTTTCTTTAAAAAACAGCGAATACCCTCTGAAATTTACGGCACCGGTAAACTCACCGTCTGTTCCCACAGTAACGGCATAAGAGTCTGTGGAAATACCCATAAATGAATTAAAATTTTTCGGGTCCCCTAATCGTGAAGCATATATCTCGTTTTTTTCCGAGTTACACCCCCACAATCTGTTACCGTTTTCGCATACAAAATCCATATCCGGCAAATCCCTTGAAACGGTAAAATTCGTATTCTGTGTAACGGATGAAGATATTATTCCGGAAACCGTTATATAATCTTCACCTTTATCTTCTATTATAAAAGTACCGTTTAAATCACTGACGGA
Organism: Acutalibacteraceae bacterium; assembly: GCA_045641485.1. GTDB lineage: Bacteria > Bacillota > Clostridia > Oscillospirales > Acutalibacteraceae > DTU089. The sequence goes on along the minus strand of JAZUHA010000015.1, from coordinate 5,211 downwards.
AGCCCCCGATAAAGTAACGCCGTCAAACTTTTCAAACTGCGTACCGATAAGCGGACAGGTGATTTTTATATATGTATCTGAAACGGGCATCCACTCATAGTAATTTTCGGAATAGATTTTAAGTTCATTCGGCGTTACCGATGTATCGAGCCACAATGTATTATTTTCCGGTTCTTCCGGCACTGTACCGGACACGGTATAATCGGAATACAGTGTTCCGTCGCCCATACAAAGCGAAAATGTTACCGTGGCACCCGAAGAATTGAAGTGTGCTTCAAGGCTTCCGCAATCGGTTATATCTCCCGTATTTACATATACTTTATCGGGGAAAACAAGAAGTTTTTCGCCCATTGAAACAAACTGTCTTCTTTTATTGATATCGGGGAAATTCAAAGAATCGACCTGCGTATTTCCTACAAAAAGTTTATTGTTTTTTATAAAGCAGAGTTCGTTTTTTGAAAAAAGTCCCGAAATACTGTCGGCGGCGACATCAAAAATGCCTCTTTTATTTCTCGGTGAAACAGACGGGAAAGAATTGGAACTCATATTTTTTTCATAAAAAAATTCGTTTTCCTCTATTCTGTTACGGGCGTTGTAGCCGAAAAATCCCGTAAGCACTTCTTCTGACTTATGTGCGGCTCTTAAATTATCGGCAATCATATATTTTACCTGCCTTAAGAGTTTCGTTTTTATTAACCGCTTTTGTTCTGTTAATATAGTTTGACAAATCGCTGTACAGACGGTTAAAAATACCCGCAGAATTGTTATATCTGTTAATTTCACCGTTCATATAATCGTTTTTCATAATAAGATAAACAGGATAGATCTCCGCATAACTTTCGGGAGAAAGCAGAACGGTATCGGAAGAAGTACTGTCGGTATAGCCTGAAAATTCTGCTTCATACCTCGGTTTCAGTATTTCGGTATTTATTTTTTCATCAAGTTCTGAAAGCCAGTGGATTTTCAGCGAACGGCTTGCGGAATTTTTCCTTTGTGCATCAAACAAATCAATCGCTTTACCGATCGTCATACAGTCACCGCCTTAAATTGAAATGTTTTCGTCAATAAACGAAGCGCAGACTGCCGCCGCTTTTTCGCTGTTTTTGATGACCTGCGCAAATCTTTCGGGAAGAAGCACATTTTTACCCGTCTGCACAAGAATCCTTTCGCCGTTCACGGCAATAAATCTTTGTGTGTCGTTTCGTGATTCCTTCGGAATAAATACGGATACTGTTTTTTCTTTTGTTTTTTTACTCATAAAAACTCCTTTCAACATTCCCAACCGCCCGCCCTTATGGTTATTTTAAATTAAATCTTAAATCAGTTAGCAGAAGCATTGCCGGAAAAGGAAGAACCGCTTTCGATTCTTACCATGTATTCCTCAACAAGTCTTTTTGCAGTTTTAAGACCTTTCCAACCTATGGAAGAACGCTGATTTAAGGGATCATTGCCGTAGCCTTTCTGTTTTACGATATGTTCGATACCGCCGCCCTCTACGCTTGTTACACCGTATGCATCTGCACCGATAACAAGTGTGGCAAATACGGCGCAGTTGTTTTCACCGCCGTCACCGGGGTAAATCACGGTATTTTCCGCACCGTCTGAAACGCTGATATTATCATCGTCATCGGAAACGGTAATTGATGCGGAACCTGCACTTCCGCTTACCGCCGATTTAACGGTATACATCTTGCCTTTTATAAGAATGGATTTACCTTCAAGATTTTCTGCATCTGCCGAAGTAATCGCTTCTTTTACCGTAAGAGTTTTGCCCTGTGCCGAAAGAGTGTCCTTAACAGTAAGGTTTTCGCTGTTTTCGGTAAGATAATCACCCTTAAATATTTTAGCTTCCGTGCTTTCAACAAATCTTACACCGCCGAGACAGCCGATTTCGCCCTTAAGCATATTTTCGGGAGTTGCGTATTTCTGTACTTCCATCCACTGATTACCGGCTTCCTGCATAAGGTCGTATGCCACAAACGGATGAATAATGCCTACATAATAGCCGTCGATTTTGGGAGCGTTCATCGCTTTAAGTTCTGCCGCCGCTTTAAAAACATCTTTAACACGAAGTTTTGCACTTGAATTGAGTTTACTTCTTAAAGTAACCTCTGTTTCGGAACCGTTTTCCACAAGCGGACAGTAAAGCACATTTGTACCGCCTACGATTTCGTTTCTTACAACGGTATCCATAGTAAGTCCCGCCTGACTTGAAAGCTGTTTTGTCGCTTCAACAATAGTGTTATCTACAGCGGTAAGTTCAAGTAAATCAGTCTGTTCAATATAGTCACCGTACTGTTCTACACGGGCGCTGACAGATGAAACATTAAGTTTATTACCCGTGGGAGTTACACCCTCGGTAAGAGGTTTTAAGGCTTTGGGAAGTGAAGAAAACTTTCTGAACTCTATGATTTTACCGCCGTTTTTCGGTATATCTCTTTTCTGACCGAACTGGTCGTGAATAAGATACGGCGAAGAAAGTGTGATAAGAGTTTTATCGTAAAAGGTTTTCATCTCCGGTGAAAGACCCGAGTCTGCCGTGCTGTTTACGGCATCTCCTGCCGCAAAAAGCTGAATGTTAAGTTTGTAGTTTTTCATAATTTTCCTTTCCGAATGGGTTAAAATCTTATATCAGCCCCATTCTCTACCTGTTTTAATATTTTTAAGATTTCGTTTTCCGTAAGAGCATTTACATTTATCTTTGTAACCGAACCGACGCTGTCGTTTACGCCGTTTTCAAGCGGTCTTTTCGATTTAACGTCCATTCCTCTTAAAACCTGCTCTTTTACAACATTTGCAGTGTATGCCATGGCACCGCTTATAAGTTCATCTTTATGTACGGTTTCAAATGCATCTTTAACGGAAACACCGTTTTTAATAAGTTTTCCGAAAAGTTCATTTTCCGAAAGTTCGTTTTTCAAATCAAAATCGGGGTAAATTTCTTTTAAAGTTTCGCTTTCTTCAATAAACCCAAGTGCGATTTTATGAATATTTTCTTTTATTTCTTCAAAATCGGACTCGGTTCCGTCTTCTGCGATGTCGTTTTCCGCTTCATACTCCTCACCGTTTTCTTCATTAAACGAAGAAAGAATACCGTCATAATCATCTGCATTAAGCCCCAAAGAAGATGATAACTTTTCGATTATGGGAGAAGTTTTTTCATAAAAACTCTCAAGTTCTTTAGTTTTCTTGAAGCGTTTATCTATGATTTCCTGTGTTCTTTTTGAAAAATCTTCTTTGTACTTACCGTTTATAAGGCTTTCAAAAGAGTCATTTTCGTTTTTTTCGCAATCGGCGTCATTGCCTGTTTCGTCGCCCGTGTTTTCGGTTTTTGTACCGTCTTCTGCACCGTTTTCCGCAAAAAGCTGAAAATCGGGCAAAAGAAAATTTCTTTTGTTTTTCATAAAAATCCTTTCTGTCTATAGACATTCATCGTCTTTCCGAAGTGTCATTTATGTAACCGCTGTTACTATATTAAAAACCGTGTTGTACACCGCGGTTTGTTAACTGAATTTAACATTGCACGGATATTCATCCGCAAGAAGCGAAAAGCCCGAAATGACGGTATCGGTAATTCCCTCCAACCTTTCTTCTGCAAAAGAAAACGGCAGATATTCAATACATATATAGCCGTTGCCGACTTCACGGCGAATAAATTTTCCTCTGTCGGAACTTGCTTCTTCATCTAAAGTATCAACTAAAAGTTTTATCAAAAAATCGACGGAATTGTTGTATCGGGTTTCCGGTTTAAAAACACCCTCAATTATAAAAAGATATCTGTCGTAATAACGGCGAAAGCAAATATCAACCAAATGTTCCGCCTCCGCTTATGCGGTTAATAACAGTTTCTTTACCTTCAAAATCCATCATTTCGAGTGTCGCCAGCGCCTGCTCCTTAAATTCGGGATTGAATATCCCGGAATTATAAAGTTGTAATGCAAGTTCGTTTTGACTTATTCTTGAAAAAGGACTTGATTTTTCACCGCATACTTTAATATCAAAAATCGGTAATCTGTCGTTAAGTTCAATACCGAAAAATGACTGCTGTTTTTTCGGCAGAATATCGGAATTATCGTATGAAAGATAATTTTCCGCACCGTTCGGAGCCAGAATTCTGAAAAATCTCGGCTCATCGTAAAACTGTCTTATAAGTTCCACCGCAAGTCTGTTTAATGCGGAAAACGCTCTGTAACCGCTCTTTACCATATCTCTTGTAAGTTTACTTCCGGCTTCCTGCAATGCCGCTATTGCCGAAGCCGCCGTAACACCGCTTGAAACACCGCCCTGCGAAAAATCACGGTTTCCGCTTGTTTCTTTCAATTCATCTATTTTGCTGTTGAGTATGCCGAGATATATTTCGGGAACGGTATGAAGCCGTATTTCACGGATGCTGTCATCACCGAGATTTGCACCGTTTACATGAACAAAACTGTTGTTCCAATCCGCAAACTCTTCTTCATTGACAGCCCCGGAGGAATTTATAAAAAACCTCGGAACGGTAGCCATAGAAGCAGATTTTACGAGTGAATTTCCGAGCATATCAATCTGCTTCTGAGCATCTTTCATAATGTCAATATATCCGAAACCGCACGGAGTACCCTCCTCCACAAACAAAGTATCGAAAACAAACGGATATTCTCCATGGTCGTAAAAGCCTCTGTCTTTATATTCGCTGTCATTTTCCGAAGCATAAAGCACCGTACCGTTGCAGAATTTGCAGTAATGGAGATTTACTTTGCCGTTTTGGTATTTTTTATAATACCAGTCAATAACAGCGCTTTTTTGTGATGTATCTACGGTATCATCATATATGTAATGCGAAACTTCCACCGAAGAAGAACCGAGTTTTTCTTTGAGTACGGGATACTGTGAAACAAGAGTATCATTATCGACAAGTTCGACATTAAAAATGTTTTTACTGTTTTCAATGTTTTTAATACCCGGCTCCCAGAAAAGATTGAGTAAATCCGCCTGCCGTATTTCAATATCGCCTGTGCCGTTATTTTTAAGAGGATTCCAGAATATTCCGTAAACGGCAGTTCCCGTTTTAAGTTTGTACCACCACGCATCGGAATATATTTTTTCAAAATTGTTTCTTTCAAATATAACGGGCAAAATGTCAGAAAGCATTTCGGCGGCTTTTTTATCACTTTCCTCTCTTGCAAGGCAGGTTACGGCAGGAAAATTATCCATAGCATCCGCATGTTTATT
>JAZUHA010000014.1:0-3983 GCA_045641485.1 Acutalibacteraceae bacterium | reverse complement strand
GAAACGGAAACAAAAACCCCAACGCAAACTTTACCACACAGTAATAAAGCCCGGCAATTATTGAAAAATACAGAAAGTTGATGATAAAATCCCTACGATTTTTAACAATGCTGTCCATAACACTCTCCGAAAAGAAAATATATTAAATATATTCTATACTATTTTCCTGAAATTTACAATGAAAATATATCAAATGTTGCAAATTTGTTGAAAAATTTGCAATTTTTTAATTTTTTTGGTAAAACACCCTTTAATATTATGTATTTTTATGTTATTATTTTGTTGTATTGTAAAAATGCACGGAGGTAAAAATATGCAATTTGCAATTATGGGCTTCGGCACGGTGGGATCCGGTGTTGCCGAATTATTTTTAAAAAACAAAGAAAGCATTAAATCCAAAAGCGGTATAGGTTCTTTTGAACTGAAAAAAATTCTTGATATTCGTGATTTTTCCGATCATGAACTTGCTTCATTATTCACAAAGGATTTTAATGAAATACTTAACGACAGTGAAATCGGAATTGTCGTTGAAACAATGGGCGGTCTTAATCCGGCTTTTGATTTTGTGTATAAATGTCTTGATGCCGGGAAAAGTGTTGTAACATCAAACAAAGAACTTGTTGCCGCAAAAGGATACGAATTACTTGAACTTGCAAAAAAGAAAAACGTAAATTTCCTTTTTGAAGCAAGTGTAGGCGGCGGTATTCCCGTGCTTCGTCCGATAAGTCAGTGCCTTATGGCAAATGAAATAAGTGAGGTTGCCGGTATACTTAACGGCACAACAAACTTCATTCTTAAAAAGATGATTGATGAGGGAATGTGTTTTGACGATGCATTAAAACTTGCTCAGGATAACGGTTATGCAGAACGTGACCCGTCGGCAGATATTTTAGGCTTTGATGCCGCCAGAAAAATCTGTATACTCGCTTCTCTTTGCTTCGGAAAACATGTTTACCCCGATTCTGTTGAAACGGTAGGTATAACGGAAATCACTCCCGAAGATATTGAATATGTAAACGCCTGGGGCGGAGTTATTAAACTCATAGGCAGAGCGAAAAATAACAGTGACGGTAAGATTTTTGTAACCGTAGGTCCGTGCCTCGTACCGAACGGAACACAGATTGCTTCCGTTGATGATGTTTTTAATGCCGTTCTTGTAAGGGGCGACGGCGTAGGCGATGTGGTATTTTACGGCAGAGGCGCCGGCAAACTCCCGACGGCAAGTGCCGTAGTTGCCGATGTTATAGACTGCGCACAGCATACCGAAAAGCGTAAATTCCTCGGTTGGGCAGATGCCGAAGACGGATATGTTGAAAATCCCGAACTTCAGAATACAGCACTTTATGTACGTGCCGAAGTTAATGATGCCGACGATGCTTTAACCGAATTAAACAACGCATTCGGCTGTATAAAACTTCTCGGCAAAAAAGATAATGAAATTGCCTTTGTAACTCCCGTAATGAAAGAAAAAGATGCCCGTGAACTTATTTCAAAATCTCCCGTGGATACAAAAGCAGTCCTTCGCGTGCTTGATTTTTAATTGATTGTTGACAATTTATAACCGATGATGTACGACAATAAAATTTTGTGTTCATTTTCGGTTTAATATGAACTGTCGGCTTTAATATGTTATAAAAAACCAACCGATTTATCATTCCGGTTTTACAGAACGATAAATCGGTTGTTTAATTTTGTTTATTCTTTAAAACGATATCCGAAAATTATTGACACTTATATAAATTTATGGTATATTTATCGCTGTTAAATAAACTGAATATTTCGGGGTGTAGCGCAGTTGGTAGCGCGCCTGCTTTGGGAGCAGGATGTCGGGGGTTCGAATCCCTTCACTCCGACCATCCGGAGTGTTCATAACGGATTCAAGTTATGAACACTCCGGATTTTTTGTCTTTATGCGGATTCTGCGGTGATATATTCAATCGCAACGCCTTGCCTTGTTTCAGCCGTATAATTCTTTTTATTTTCTTTCGGCAGGCTGATTTGACCCACGAAGCGGAAATATATCTTTATTCTTTGTGTTCTGTTCTTGCCCACGCCCTCGGTTTCGTAAACCTCAATGCGGTCTATGAGTTCTTTAAGAACGGGTGCCGTGAGCGTTTTCATATCCATAAATCTTCTCAGCATTCTTACAAAACGCTCGGTGTTGTTGAAAAACTTATCCGATTCCGTCAGTTCGTCTTGTAATCTCGCCGTTTTCTCTTTTAAGGCAATCTTTTCGGCTTCATACTTGCCGGACATTTCCATAAACCACTCATCGGAAATCTTGCCCGTTGCGTTATCCTCATAAAGCTTCATATAAAGCCTTGTAACATCTTCTCTGCGGAGAGTTGCTTTTCTGAGTTCCGCTTCGGTCTGCTTTTTGTGTGCAAGCATATCGGCATTTGCCTTATCGGCGAGCAGTTTTACAAACTCCGCCTCATCCTTTTTGAACACCTTGCAAAGCTGTTTGAGTTCAAGCTTGATGATTTCTTCAAGAGAATCCTCTCTGACATAGTGGCGGCTTTGGCAGTCTCCGCGTGTATCTTTGACATAGTTTGAACAGCTGAAATAATGGATATCTTTGTTGCGTATGTTTGTGTGTTGGTGCATTTTGTGACCGCAATCGGCACAGTAAACCAAATCGCAGAACTTACTCTTTTCGCCGTTTTCCTTTTTGGGAGGACGGCTTTTTGTGTTTTTTCTCAACTCCTGAACACGCTCAAAGGTTTCGCGGTCAATTATCGGTTCGTGAACATCCTTGAATACCTTTATGTTTTCTTCCGCATTCGGGTATCTCTTTTTGTTTTTGAACGATTTTGAATATGTCTTGAAGTTGATTATATCGCCGCAGTATTCCTGCCTTGCGAGTATTTTCAAAACGGTTGTATTCTGCCATTTGTACGGGTTCGGCTGTGTCTTTTTACCACCTCTGCCAATACCTTTTTCACGCCAATAGGCTGTCGGTGTCAAAATCTCATCCTGCTGCAGAGCCTTTGCAATCTGTTCAACGCCCTTGCCTTCCAAATTCATACTGAATATACGCCTTACAACATCTGCGGATTCGGGGTCAACTATCCAACGCTTTTTGTTTTCGGGGTCTTTCAGATATCCGTACGGCGGCGGTGATAGTGGCTCTCCGTGGTTTCCGCGTGTGCGGTTTGACATTTTCTGCTTTTTACTGCCGTCACGGGCGTACTGTTCATTCACAACATTTCTGAGAGCCGCAAATTCGTCTTCGCCCTTTTCGCTGTCTATTCCGTCTGCAACGGCGATAAACCGTATATCCATTTCGGGAAAATAGTTCTCTGTGTAATACCCGACCTGAATATATTCTCTGCCGAATCTTGACATATCCTTGACTATGACCGTTTTGACAAAGCCGTCGTCACAATCATCAATCATACTGCGAAAGCCGGGGCGTTTGAAATTTGTGCCCGTATATCCGTCATCAACATAGTATTTCATATTCTCAAAGCCGTGGTCTTCTGCATATTGCATAAGCATACGCTTTTGATTGACAATGCTGTTGCTTTCGCCGTCAAAGCCGTCATCATTTGATAATCTGCAATAAAGTGCGGTTATGTATTGATTTTTGTTCTTTTTCGTCTGCATTAAAATTCCTCCTTTTCGGCAGACGAACACACACATTTCGTAGTCATTGTAACTCCAGGGTTTCTGCTTGTCAAATACAAATCCTCATTAAGCAGAATTCTGCATATACGCTCTTTTAATGTGGTGCTGTCTTTTTCGGGGCTTATGAACGCTGATTCCGCAATATACCGAACACCGTTTATTGTGTATTCGTGCTCTGCTGTATTTTCAATTTCGCCCCGTTCGTCACGGAACATTACATAACGGATATACGCCGTTACTCGTTTGAGTGTTTTTGATAAAATCATAAAAATTGTCCTTTCATTTAATACGCAAGCAGATAACTGTTGATAGTCACATCTACTCGCCAATGGGCTAAATGGAATACGGACACG
>JAZUHA010000013.1:0-6709 GCA_045641485.1 Acutalibacteraceae bacterium | reverse complement strand
GGACCGTGCTTTAAGATACTCGAATTTGCCGTTACCGTGACGAATAACCGGCGGATTATGACCGGCGTTTGCATATTTTACGGTACCTGTAGAAAGGTCAATTCCTCCCTGCCAGCCGGTAACGAACATTCCGGCATCGTTTCCGTTACAAAGAGCGTTGTTGCCGTTTGTAAATACATCGTTAATTGCCTGTCCCGCTTCGGTAAGGCTCTTAAGTTCTGTCATAGCCCTCATCATAAACATTGCTGCGGGTATTCCTTTACCGGAAACATCGGCAACAAGGAAGTTAAGAGTAGCGCCGTTTGTAATGTAAAAGTCGTAAAAATCTCCGCCGACTTCTTTTGCGGGGTTCATACTTGCGAAAATATCAAAATCCTTACGCCTTGAAATAACGGGAGAAACCGTTGGCAAAGCGGAAGCCTGAATATTTTTTGCAAGTTCAAGTTCGGCATCTATTCTTGCCGAAGCCTCGGCAATATATGTTTTTAATGTATCTACAGTTGAATTTATATCATCCGAAAGCGATGAAAACTCTTCACTTGTACGAACATCAACAACTTCATCAAGGTCACCGTCCGTGATTTTCGCAAGAGAATTATTTACGGTTTTAATCTGATTAACAACGACTTTTTTAATGAGGAAATAAATCATTGCAAAAAGAAGTGCAAAAACAAGAACTTCGAGGAATGTATTTATGTAAAGCGTAGTATCTCTTAATTCTATGGCTTCTTTTTCGGGAAGCACGGAAATAATATAACACCCTTCCGAAAATTTATATCTGCAACGGTATTTTGTTCCGTCAACGGTAACTGAGAAAGTAGTATTTTCTTCGGGAATTTTTGTTGTACGGGCAACATTTTCTATAGTCTCTGCCGAAACGGAATCGGGAGCACTCGTTACTTTAAACAAATTATCAAGAATAATAACATTTCCCGTCTTGCCGACATGGCGGTTTTTGGTGATATTCGCTATGTATCTGCCCATATCTCTGTTTATGTCTTCGGCTGAATAACCAACCTGTAAAAATCCGCCTTCCGGAAGTTTTATTCCGGCATATTTTCTTGTTGTGCCTTTGGTGCTTGAAATAGGTCCGTAACCCTGAACAAATTCTTCCGTGTCACCGAGTAGACACAAGAATTCGGCAGACTGCTCGCCGCTGTTAAAATCAAAGCCTATGTAACCGGGATAACTGCTGTTTGCGATTATTCCCTTATCGTCAACTATTGTTACCTCTGCAAGGCTGTATTTTTCGGCAAGTTCCTTAAGATTGTCACCTTTTATTTCCGCACTTACAGTGCGTGCTACAGATAAAAGATTTTTATTGGAAGCATCATAAATATCCGATGTTGTTTCATCAAGTGCGATTTGCAAAAGATTGTCCGCCTGTGTAAGAGCCACTTCATCCTGGAATTTGAAAAGGAAAAGAGTGGTAACGGCAAAGGCAAAAAGCACAACGAATAAAAGACGGCGCTGTATTATCTGCGAAATTCGTGTTCGCCCCGTTTTCAGGTTATCTGTATTCTTTTTACGGGAAACAAGATATACGACAAGGACAGAAAGCATAACGGAAACCCCGTTTGCCGGAATCATAATAACCGAGCAGATTTTTACGATTCCCATTGCTTTTTCCGGGTCGTCCATGTGAGTAAGGAAAACCGTCATCATATGGAAAACTTCCATTACCACACCGATAGCAAGAGAAATAAAGGTGCCGGGTGCTTTGTTTTCAAACATAAATTTTCTTAAAAGCGCCGCATATATACCTGCAATAAATGTTGAAAGACTGCATGCCAACTGCGTATATGCACCTATTCCCCAATAAACCGAAAACCAGCGTTCAAGACCGCCTATTGTACCGGCAATAATACCGGCAGGAGCGCCGAACAGAAGTCCGCCCGCAAGAACGGCGGCATCACGGCAGTTTACCTGTGCGCCGTTTATCGGTATACCGAAATCCGTTCCGATAACCGCAAGTCCGCCGAAAACAATACCGTAAATTATCTGTTTATACTTGTATTTAAGTTTTCCGAATGATGTTTTCTCATTAAGAAAATAAAACAAGAGCGAAACAAATACCGGTAACAGCTCGGCAAAACCCAAACTGATATATGATTTCAAAATACATCCCTCCGCAAAATTTGTATAATTTAGTGTATTATAAATCACAACGATGTAAATTTCAACAGTTTTATTTTTGATTGTTTATTCCGCAAAAGTGATGTACTGTCAGTGTATTATTATTTTAATTATTTTTTAAAAAAACTGTTGACAAATGCTGATTTAGGTGTTATATTATACAAGCACTTGCGAGAGTGGCGGAATCGGCAGACGCGCACGTTTGAGGGGCGTGTGTAGCAGTACGTACGGGTTCAAGTCCCGTCTCTCGCACCATCGGGCTCAGTTATCTGGGCCCGATTTTTGTTTAATAACGCAAGGGCTTAACGGCGCTGTGTATATTCACGGCGCCGTTCTTGTATTTTATGCACTTTTTTTGCCGAAACCGCTGAGTCCAATATGTCTTGGCCCGGATTAATGCCGAAAGATTCTAACCGTGACACCTCCTCGGCACCCGGTATGTACCATATCAGTCCCTATATGAGGGCTAATGATATGGATGTGGCGTTTTTTGTATAAAAATGAGTTGACTAATCGTTTTTAGTAAAGTAAAATATTATATGGAAAATTATATATATTTAGAAAAACACGGAACAAACTCCGAACAAGGCGGAAGTAAAATGACGGATAAAGAATTGAAAAAATTAAAAGAAAATTTATGGCACGCAGCAGATATTCTCCGTGCAGGGGCGCACCTTGCCGCTAACAAATACGGTCAGCCGATTCTCGGCTTGATTTTCCTTCGTTATGCCGATATTCTTTATAAGCAGCATAAGAATGAGATTGATGCGGAATATGCCAGATTAAAAGGCAGCAGAATAGAAAAATCCTATAAAGAAATCGCCATTGAGATTTGCGGTTTCTATTTGCCCGAGTGTGCCTATTACGACACAATAAACAATGCTCCAGATGATGCGAATAAGGCAACTCTTGTAAAAAGGGCTATGGAAGCAATCGAGGATGAAAACCCGAAAATGCAAGGCGTTTTGCCTAAAGAAGTATATGCGCAGCTCGTTCCCGAAGAGGAGCCGGAGCTGCTTTCCAAAATTATACGCATTTTTAAAGATATTCCCGAAAACTGTACTGTCGATATATTCGGCGAAATTTATGAATATTTTCTCGGCAATTTTGCTTTAAGCGAAGGAAAAGACGGCGGAACATTCTATACGCCGGCAACTGTTGTTCGTTATATGGTAGAGGTGCTTGATCCGCAGCCGGGTGACAAGAAATTTCTTGACCCCGCCTGCGGTTCGGGCGGTATGTTCGTACAGGCGGCACGGTATATGCACCGTCACAATGCGGGCGCTGCCGATCAGATGAGATTTCGCTGCTACGGTGTTGAAAAGGAACCCGATACCGTTAAGCTTGCAAAGATGAATTTGTTGCTTAACAATGTGCGTGGCGAAATTACCGAAGCAAACTCTTTCTATTCCGATCCGTACAGCGCTTTCGGTCAGTTCGATTATGTTATGGCAAATCCGCCTTTTAATGTTGATGAGGTTGTTGTAGAAAGAGTAATAGAAGATATCCGTTTCAGCACATATGGCGTTCCGAGGAATAAAAGCAAATCCTCGAAAAAAGGCTCTGATAACAAAGAAACCGTGCCGAATGCAAACTATCTGTGGATAGGCTATTTTGCTACGGCTTTAAACGCGACCGGAAAAGCTACGCTCGTTATGGCAAACTCCGCTTCCGATGCGGGAAAAAGCGAATACGAGATACGCAAAAGATTGATTGAGGAAGGTATTATTTCACAAATGGTTACGCTGCCTTCTAATATGTTTTCGTCGGTTACACTTCCTGCTACATTGTGGTTTTTTGATAAGGCAAAGGCGGCAAGTGACAGAAAAGACGAAATTTTGTTTATAGATGCCCGTAGCGTTTTTACGCAGGTTGATAGAGCACACCGCAAATTCAGCGATGAACAAATAAAAAATCTCGGTATAATCACACGGCTTTATAACGGCGAAACCGAAGCTTTTGATGACTTAATAGCCGAATATAAGGCAAAGCTTGCTGCTGCGCCCGAAACGGGCGAAGATAAAGAGATACAAACAAAGGCATATTGGCAGGCTCAGATTGATTGGCTGACCGAGCGTTTCCCCGAAGGGAAATATAGGGATGTTATCGGACTTTGCAAAGTTGCTATACTTGACGGCGAGGACGGAATTATAGAGCAGGATTATTCGCTCAACGCCGGGCGCTATGTGGGCGTGGTGATTGAAGATGACGGCATGACGGAAGAAGAGTTCAGAGATACTATGCTCGGTCTCGGGGATGAACTTGAAAAACTCAATGCCGAAGCCAAAGCGTTGGAGGACATAATTGCTGCTAACCTGAAAGCATTATTTGAGGTGTGAGTATGGTGATAAGTGATTTTTATTCAAAAATAACAGATGATTACAAAAAAGAATTGACTGCTTTCTATTTGCCACATTTCGAGGATACCAATGCCTTACATGATTTCGTATCAATTGCTTTTAATTACGACAAAAAGTATGACAAAATAAGGTTTATGATTCAGCAAATACACAGATTCGTTTCGTTGGCTAATGATATTGATTCTGTTCGTCCGGGCAGAGATTCTTTACGTATGTTGTTTATTAAAGTATGTATGGAATCACTCTGTAAAATTAGTGAAAAAAATAAACAAGATTTTTTCACATTTTTTTCTGATTGTTTTAGTAAAAAAGGAAAGGAATACATACTACAGAATTTTAAATTTACAGGCATAAGCGTTCCGGAATCATTAGATACGGATAAAAAACTAATGTTTGATACTCACGGTAGTTATAGTCTCACCATCTCTGATTTTTTAGAAATAATAAAAGCAGTGCGGGATAATGTAGTTCATGACGGTGACTATTGGACAATGCAATTTTTTGCTCGTGATAAGGAATCAATATGTTTCGTAGATTTTTCCTGTGACGATAAAGTTCTCCCGTTTCAGAAGAAAGGGGAATACAACATTTTTAATTTTACAACAACAATGCAGTATGATATGTTTATGTTTTATTTTGTTGAAGCCTGTGTTAACTTCATAAAAGAGTATATAAATCAGCAAACAACTATTGAAAGCGTTATTTGAGGTGTAAGGATGGAATATAAACGCTTAAGTGAATGTGCATATTATAGCGATTTGCGTACTAACGCTATTACTTTTGATAATTACATAAGCACAGAAAATATGCTTCCAAATAAAGGCGGCATTACAATTGCAGAATCATTGCCTGATACAAAAAGCGCATCTAAATATGAAGCGAATGATATTTTGATTTCAAATATAAGACCGTATTTTAGGAAAATATGGATTGCCGATAAAGAAGGCAGTTGCTCAAATGATGTTCTTGTTATAAAAAGCAAAGAAGGGTTTTTACCACGGTTTCTGTATTATGTGTTATCTGATAACAATTTTTTTAATTATGATACGGTCACATCAAAAGGAACCAAAATGCCACGAGGTACTCCTGCGGCTATTATGAAATACATTGTTCCTAATTATTATATAGATAAACAAAAGGCAATTATTGATGTGCTGTTTCAGTATGATTCTCTCATTGAAGCCAACAACAAACGCATCAAGATTTTGGAGCAGATGGCGGAGAATCTGTATAGGGAGTGGTTTGTCCGCTTTCGTTTCCCCGGTTATGAAACGGCAGAGTTTGAAAACGGACTGCCGAAAGGATGGGCACTCTCTACAGTGTGTGAGCCCATGATTCCAAATGGCTGGTATTATGGTGAGTTCGGTGAACTCGGAAATTTTATACGAGGCAAAAATATTACATCAGATGAAATGATTGAAGGTGAAATCCCGGTTATTTCTGCCGGCCTTGAACCATCCGGCTATCATAATGAATCCAATGTTCATGGGAGAAGTTTGACAGTAAGTGCTTCCGGCGCAAATGCAGGATATATGAAATATAATCTTGATGATATTTGGGCGGCAGACTGTTCTTATTATCAAAGTGAAAAGCATTTTTGGTTTGCATATAGTACGCTGAAATTTTTGCAGTCGGTTATTAGCAATTTGCAATGTGGTGCAGCACAGCCGCATGTTCATCCAAATCAAATAAATAAATTGTCTGTAATTATCCCACCCGAAAATCTAATTAATAAATATTGTGAGATTGTAGAACCTATGTTTTGCGAAATAAAGTCATTGTTGAAGCAAAATAATAATCTCATCAAACAGCGCGATTTATTAGTTCCACATTTAATAAGCGGTAAATTGGAGGTATAAATGGATTCAAAAAGAGTCAGATATTTTAGTCAAAACGATTTTTTATACGGTAAAAATTTATCAAAAATCGAAACGATAACAATACCCTCATTTGATACAATGGATATAAACGATGCGATAGAATTTTTTCAGATAAAAAAATATTTTGATGATGGAGTATTTTATAAAGAATGGACCGATAAACAAAAAGAAGAGTATAAATCAAAAAGCAAAGTTCTTTATGGTTTGACGCTTCGTTATATGAATTCAATTTCCGATAATAATATTATTGAAATATTTCAAACTATTGAAAGAGAGGGTACATCTGCCTTTTTTGAACTTTTTGACGTATGTAAACTTTATAAAAAAATCTCA
>JAZUHA010000012.1:0-7137 GCA_045641485.1 Acutalibacteraceae bacterium | reverse complement strand
CTGATTACCGTTTCGGGCGGAGATATTACCGTTATCAACAAAAACGGCAGAGATGCAGACGGCTTTGATTCCAACGGAAGCATCAATATTACCGGCGGAAATGTGTTTATCAGCGTTACGGGAACGGGCACAAACAATGCTGTTGATTACGGTAGTGAAAGCGGCGGAAAATTTACAATTTCGGGCGGAACTGTTATTGCCTGCGGTTCAAGCCAAATGGCTGAAAGCCCCGACGGCAATTCACCGCAGGGATTTATTATGCAAACCGTTTCGGGAAAAGAAAATGAAATAATCAGTGTTCTTAACACCGACGGTAAAGAAATTATAAACAAAGAGATCCCCTGTTCATTCACCTCTGCTTTAATCAGTTCTCCCGATATTGCCGCAGGAGATACCGTAACTTTAAAAATCGGAGACACCGAAACGGAAATCACCGTAGAAAATAGTCAAAGTGGTGATGCGGTCGGTTTAGGCAATAAAGGCGGATTTAACCCCGGCGATGAAAACAGAGAAGACGGTTTTTTCGCTCAGAACGGTCAAAACCCGTTTGATAAAGGCAACGGTAACAACCCTCCGGAATTGCCGAACAAGTCGGAAGAAAACGGAACATTTCCTCAAAAACCGGGCGGTGATAACGAGCCGCCGCAAAAACCCGACGGAAATTTTCCCGGTGGTGATATGCCCGAAGCGGAGAACGGCACACCGCTCAATATGCCCAAAGCAGAGAACGGTACTCCACCCGAAATACCGGACGGCGATAATGAAAGCAGACCGCAAATGCCTGACGGCGAAAAAAATATGCCGAAAGAAAACAGCAACGGCGGTAACGAAAAAACACGAGATGCAAAACCCGGCAACAAAGCAGAAAATGCCGATGACACCAAAGAACAATCAAAAAAACAAAACAATATATCAATGTCAATATGGATAATGCTCGCCGTTTCCGTAACTGTCCTTATCGGCGGTCTTCTTATTGCCGTAAAAAAGAGATATTAACGTAATACGGAAAAATCGGTTTACCGTTCTGACTTAAAGAACGATAAACCGATTTTTCAATTCATAATCTATAATGCACAATGCACAATGTCGGGGCACTGCGTGCCGATTATATTTAATTGTTTATACAATCAGATTTTTTATTTTACTTAATCGTATTAGTAAATTAAATATCGGAGAACGGGCTAACGGTTATTCAGGCTAAAATCTAAACGCTGAAAACTCATTCTTCCTCTTCCCCGTCATTTATTTCCTCAATATCATACGGGGTTGTCTGATAAACAAAATAGTTGAGCCAGTTTGAATAAAGAAGCGTTGCGTGGGAGCGCCATTTCATTAAAGGTTCTTTCGTTTCGTCATCATCGGGAAAATAATTTTTCGGGATTTTAGGATTCAAGCCGGCTTTTTTATCACGGATATACTCATTTTTCAGAGTATCCGCATCATATTCCGAATGCCCGGTTACAAAAATCTGTTTACCGTTTTCGGTTGAGACTATATAAAGCCCGGCTTCTTCGGAAGAAGCAAGAATTTTAAGTTCCGGGATTTTCTCGACATCCTCACGCCTTACTGTTGTATTGCGTGAATGAGGAACATAAAATTCATCGTCAAATCCTCTTAAAAGAATAGACCTTTTGTAATCCGCTTTATGCGTGTAAACGCCGGAAAGTTTTTCGGGAAGTTCAAATTTTTTTATACCGTAGTGGTAGTAAAGCCCTGCCTGAGCACCCCAGCAGATGTGGAAAGTGCTTGTAACATGCTTTTTGCTCCACTTCATAATCTCGCAGAGTTCATCCCAGTACTCCACATCTTCAAACTCCATTTTTTCAACGGGAGCACCGGTAATAATCATACCGTCAAAATTTTTGTGCTTAACATCGTCAAACGTTTTGTAAAAAGCAAGAAGATATTCTTTTGAGGTATGTTTCGGCACGTGGGATTTAGTCATTATAAGTTCAAGTTCAACCTGAAGCGGAGAATTTCCGAGAAGCCTTGTAAGTTGAGTTTCCGTCTCTGTTTTTTTCGGCATAAGGTTAAGAACGAGAATTTTAAGTGCTCTTATATCCTGCGTTATGGCTCTTTTTTCAGTCATAACAAAAATATTTTCATCTAAAAGCGTCTGTACTGCCGGCAACGCATCCGGTATTCTAATCGGCAATATCCACGCCTCCTTTACATTGAACCGATAAATATATTATTACTCGCCGAGAGCCTGTTTAACATCGTTAATAAGGTCCTCTGCATTTTCAAGACCGCAGGAAAGACGAACAAGGTCGGGGCTTACTCCGGCGGCGGCAAGTTCGTCGTCATTCATCTGGCGGTGAGTGGCGCTTGCCGGGTGAAGACAACAACTTTTTGCATCTGCAACATGAGTTTCGATAGCAATAATTTTGAGTTTTTTCATAAATTCTTCTGCTGCTTTTCTTCCGCCTTTAACACCGAAACTTACAACACCGCAAGTACCGTTCGGAAGATATTTTTGTGCAATGGAATAATCCTCGTCACTCTCAAGACCGGCATATTTTACCCAGGCGATTTTATCGCTTTCTTTAAGGAATTTTGCCATTGCAAGACCGTTTTCGCAGTGGCGTTTAATTCTTACATGAAGGCTCTCAAGACCGAGGTTAAGATAGAAAGCACTCTGCGGAGACTGTACGGAGCCGAAGTCACGCATAAGCTGTGCGGTGGCTTTTGTAATGAAAGCACCCTCATCGCCGAAACGCTCGGCATAGGTAACACCGTGATAACTGTCATCGGGAGTGCAAAGTCCGGGGAATTTATCGGCATAATCCATCCAGTGGAATTTACCGCTGTCTACAATACAACCGCCTACCGCAGAGCCGTGACCGTCCATATATTTTGTGGTGGAATGTGTAACTATATCTGCACCCCACTCAAACGGTCTGCAGTTTACGGGAGTTGCAAATGTATTGTCTATAATAAGCGGAACGCCGTGGCTGTGAGCCGCTTTTGCGAATTTTTCAATATCAAGCACACGAAGTGCCGGGTTTGCTATTGTTTCACCGAAAACCGCTTTTGTATTCGGTTTGAATGCGGCGTTGAGTTCTTCTTCGGAAACATCGGGGGAAACAAACGTAAATTCAATACCCATTCTTTTCATTGTAACGGCAAAAAGATTATATGTTCCGCCGTAAATTGCGGAAGAAGAAATAATGTGGTCGCCGCAGGAAGCAATATTGAATACCGCATAAAACGAAGCCGCCTGACCCGAACCTGTAAGCATAGCGGCAGTACCGCCCTCAAGTTCACAGATTTTTGCCGCAACGGTATCGCAGGTAGGATTCTGCAAACGGGAATAAAAATAGCCGTTTTCTTCGAGGTCAAAAAGTTTTCCCATATCCTCGCTTGTATCATATTTAAAAGTAGTGCTCTGAATAATCGGGACCTGTCTCGGCTCGCCGTTTTTTGCGGTGTAACCGCCCTGAACACATTTTGTTTCGATTTTTAAATCTTTCATAATATTACCCTCTTTCAAGAAAATTTGTTAATTAACAAGGAATACACACCAATAAAATGTTCTGCCGTCACTCGAATAGCCGCCGACACCCATTTTATTGAAATTACCGCTTAAAAGCGCTTTTTTGCTCTGTGCATTATCCATCATTTTATTAAAGGCACCCGTATATCCGGAGCCTGATTCAATAATGATTTTATCTGCCGAAGAAAACTTTATACCCTCTGCCGAAAGAAGTTTAAAGTAATAACTTCCGTCGGAATTTATAAAGGCGGTACCCGTTCTTTCGCAGAAATCTTCTGCGGCTTTTTGTGCCGCTTTGCAAAGAGTTTCGGAATATGCAAGCGTATTCAAATCAACCGTTTTGCATCTTTCTGTATTAACAAGTTTAATAAAATCTTTTTCGTGCGGGTCAAATTCAGTAACGTCCATAACAACGGGTGAAATAAGTTCGCACGAAGTGCGCAGAATAAGTCGTGCATCGGCAATAGTCACAGTACCGTCACGGTCGATATCGGCACAGTCATAGTCACTGCCCGAAAGTTCGCCGCCCTCAAGATTTACGGCACAAAGAAGTGCCGTTCTCGCATCACTTGCGGAAACGGTACCGTCATCGTCAACATCACCGTAGTAGCGTTTAACCTCCGTAGCACTGCCCAAAGAAACACATATTATAAAAATCGCAACAGCCGAAAAAACGGCAATCGTTTTTCTCAAAGCGTCTCTCATACCTACTCCCCCGATTATTATTTTTATATTATACAACACTTTTATATAAATTGCAAATACAATATGTAAATTTACGTATTGTAAAATTTTGTTGATTTATGTACGGATTTGCGGTATAATACTGCTTGTTACAAGAAGTCTGTAACCGATGATTTTGCTTAAAGAAATACAATAAATAATGGAGTTTGATATGAAAACGCCCGAAATACTATTAAAAAAAGCCGATGAAATCGAATCGGTATTAAAAGAAAAATACCCGTCACTCGCCCCGTTTTTCAAAAAATGCTTTCTTAACACAATAGAAACAACCGTTTCGGGCCTGAGCGACGGCACAACATTTGTAATAACGGGCGATATACCCGCAATGTGGCTTCGAGACAGCGCCGCACAGTTAAAGCCCTATATTCGCTATGCAAAAGAAGACGAAGAACTTAAAGTGATTTTTCGGGGAGTTATCGCACGGTACGCAAAATATATAAATATTGACCCGTATGCAAATGCCTGGTGTGCAGTTCCTTCTAAAAACCGTCACTGTGAAGACAAAACCAATTTTTACCACGATATGATATGGGAGCGAAAATATGAAACGGATTCGCTTTGCGCTCCCCTGTTTTTGGCAAGCGAATATTTTTCGGTAACTCACGATACATCAATCTTCACCGAAGAATTTCACGAAATGATTTGTAATATACTCAATGTATTTAAGCGTGAGCAGGATCATAAAAATTCGCCGTATTTTTTCATTCGTGAAAACTGTCCGCAAACAGATACTTTGCCTAATGACGGCAAAGGGAACGATATAGGCTATACGGGTATGACCTGGTCGGGTTTTCGCCCGTCCGATGACAGATGTGTATACGGTTACCTTATACCGTCTAATATGATGGCTGTTACGGCTCTTAAAAAAGCTGCGGAATTGGTTTGTTTGGGGTACGAGGACAACCGTCTCGAAAGCGAATGCCGTTCCCTCTCGTTTGATATAGACGAAGGAATCAAGGAACACGGAATAATAGAAACCGAGCAAAACGGCAGAATTTATGCATACGAAACAGACGGCAAAGGCAAATTTATGCTTATGGATGATGCCAATTCACCGAGTTTGCTTGCCGCACCGTATATCGGGTATCTTAAAAATACTGACGAAATCTACAAAAATACACGTAAATTTATTCTTTCAAACAGCAACCCGTGGTTTTTTGACGGTGCTGTTGCAAAAGGCATAGGAAGTCCGCATACCGGAACGGGTAAAATCTGGCATATTTCGCTTATTATGCAGGCGCTTACATCAAACGACTCTGCCGAAATAAACAAATGCCTTGATATGATTACATCAACACACGCCGGAACATACTTAATGCACGAATCATTTGACAAAAACAATCCCGAAGATTTTACAAGACCGTGGTTTGCCTGGGCAAACAGCCTTTTTGCAGAACTTATGATACGCCTTTGCGAAAATCGGCAAACGGAATTTTAAGAGGGAAAAATGGAATTTTACGAAAATAAAACCGAAGCGGAAAAATGTGTGCTTGTATGCGTTGATACAGGCGAATTTGATACCGACAGTTCTCTTAATGAACTTTGTGAACTTGCAAAAACGGCAGGTGCCGAGGTTATATGCGAAATCGTTCAAAAGCGTGAAGCACCCGACAGCGCAACTTATATAGGCAGCGGTAAACTTTCGGAACTTTGCGATTTTTGCGAAAACAACGAAACGGATCTTGTTATAGTTGACGGCGAACTTACTCCGTCACAACAGAAAAATATTGAAACCGTTACGGATACCCGTGTTATAGACAGAACAACACTTATACTTGATATTTTTGCCATGCGTGCACTTTCCGGCGAGGGTAAATTGCAGGTTGAACTTGCACAGTTAAAATATCTTTTACCGCGTCTCGGCGGAAAAGGTACATCCATGTCACGTCTCGGCGGCGGTATAGGTACAAGAGGACCCGGTGAAACAAAACTCGAAACAGACCGCCGTCACATTCGGCGCAGAATTTCTTCACTTGAAGAAGACTTAAAATCACTTGAGGAACGGCGCACCCGTCACCGTGAGCGCAGGAAGAAAGACGGTATTGTGACCGTTGCACTTGTCGGCTATACAAATGCGGGAAAATCAACTCTTATGAATGCACTCACAAATGCAGGAGTTCTTGCGGAAAACAAACTTTTTGCCACTCTTGACCCGACTGCAAGAGCGCTGACGCTCCCCGACGGGAATGTTGTTCAGCTTATAGATACCGTAGGATTTATAAGACGGCTTCCCCACAAATTAGTCGAAGCGTTTAAATCAACTCTTGATGAAGCCGTGAGTGCCGATTTAATTCTTAATGTATGCGATGCTTCTTCCGAAGAATGTTCCGAACATTTTAAAGTAACAAATGACCTTTTATCCGAACTCGAATGCGGCGATAAACCCGTAATTACCGTACTTAATAAATGCGACTTGTCAGACGATATAAATATTCCGCTTGTCGGAAATGTTGTCAGAATTTCCGCACTTACGGGAAAAGGTCTTCCGGAACTTCTCCGAAAAATCGCTTCATCACTCCCGCCGACAAGAAAAAGAGTTAAAATTCTTCTCCCGTTTTCTGCCGGAGGAATTGCCGCCCTGTTAAGAGAAAGCGGCACCGTTCACAGTGAAGAATATACACAAGACGGACTTCTGCTTGACATAACTGCGGAAATAAGACTGCTGGATAAGTACAGAGAGCAGATAAAATATAGTTTTTAGTTTTTAGAATTTAGTTTTTAGCCTGAATAACCGTTACTTCATTCTCCGATATTTACCTTTTTTCAGTGAGGAATTAGGAATGAGGAGTGAGGAATTTCGGGGCTTCGCCGAATTATATATTACCTTGTAAATAACAGACAGTTTATTCTCCGATATTTACCCTTTTTTCAGTGAGGAATTAGGAATGAGGAGTGAG
>JAZUHA010000011.1:0-10285 GCA_045641485.1 Acutalibacteraceae bacterium | reverse complement strand
GAAAATGAAGAAGCCACATTGACGGGGTTTCTTGAGGAAGTTGCTTTAATGACCGATATAGATAATTATAACGCAGATAATGACTGTGTTGTTATGATGACACTTCATTCCGCTAAAGGTCTTGAATTTCCCGTTGTATTTATTGTCGGCGTTGAGGAAGGACTTTTCCCGGGAAATCAGGTTATGTATGATAATGCGGAACTTGAGGAAGAACGCCGTCTTTGTTACGTAGGTATAACAAGAGCAAAAGAAAAATTATATATAACGAATGCCCGTCAGCGAATGATTTACGGCAGTACCACTTTCACAAGACCGTCAAGGTTTGTAAATGAAATCCCCGAAGAACTCAAAGAACAGGATAATCCGTACGGCTCTTTATATGAATATCAAAGAAAAGTTGACAGAGAAAATATGTTTTCCGAAAAAAAGCCGTCACAACAAAAGAACACTACCGTTAAAACGGGAAAAGGCGGTTATACTCCTCAAAACAATAAAATCGAGCGTGGTTTTACAACTTCGTCTTCTTCTGACAATACGGTTTCACTTGATTATAAAGTCGGTGACAGAGTTTTACACAAGGCATTCGGTGACGGTATGATAATTTCCGCAAAGACTATGGGCGGCGATATGCTTCTTGAAATAGCATTTGACAGCGTAGGCACAAAAAAACTTATGGCAAAATTAGCACGGCTTAAAAAAATATAAGAGGTGTTTTTTATGAGTAAAAAAATAATTGTTGCAGGTGCAGGTCACGGCGGTCTTACAACAGCCGCATTTCTCTCGGAAAAAGGCTATGATGTTACTGTTTACGAAAAAGGGGAAGAAGGTAAACTCGGCTACGACTGGACAGATATTTTTGCTCCGAAGTCCATATTAAAAGCCGGTATGAAAATGCCGTCAGCCGATAAATTTGAATACAAAAAGAATATGACCTTTTACGGTCCTTCGGAAAATACCGGTATAATGCAGGATGTTCCCGAAGATGAACTTGAAATTAAAATGGAACGCCGTGACATTTACGAAATGATTGTGGAGCGTGCAGTAAATGCCGGTGTTAAAATCGAATATAATACAACAATAACGGGACCGCTTATGGCAGGTAACAGAGTTATAGGTATTTCTACCGATAAAGGTGACTTTTTCGGTGATTTGATTATTGATGCCTGCGGTTGCGAGTCACCGGTAAGAACAAATCTTCCCGAAAAATGCGGAATAGAAAAGCATCCGAGAATGTATGAGAAATTTTATGTTTACCGTGCTTTCTATAATAAAGCCTGCGAATGCAAACCCGGTGATGAATATAAAATCTGTTTGCTTCCCGAGGGTAAACTCGGTATAGGCTGGGTCGCCACGGAGGAAGAATATACAGATGTTTTAATCGGCAGATTTTCTCCGTTTGATATGGAAGAAGTTGAAAAAACACTTGGTGTTTACAGACAGAAAAACCCTTCTTTGGGAACGGAATTGAAAAGAGGCGGTCAGTTTGTCGAAATTCCCGTTCGTCAGCCGCTTTCGGTTCTTGTTTGCGACGGCTATGCCGCAATAGGCGACAGTGCATTTATGACCGTTCCGATAATCGGTTCGGGTATTGCAAATTCATTTAAAGCATCAAAAATTCTTGCAGATGCGATTTTTGCCGATAAAGACGACTGTTTCTCAGTAAATACATTGTGGAGATATCAGGTTAATTATTACAGACAGATAGGTGCGGGTCTTGCTCCGCTTGCATGCTTAAAACTTCTTTTAACACAGATTACTCCCGAACAACTTGACTTTGTGTTTGACAACGGGATTTTCACAAGGCAGGATTTAACAATTACCGCAGAAAGCACAAGCATATTCAAATTTATGCATTTTTCAACAGATATGCCCAAAAGACTTAAATCCGCCACAAAAGATGCCGTTCTTTGCAAAAAAGCCGTGCTTGCCGCCGCAAAAGCAACGGGTGCGTTTGCTCACTGTACTGCATTACCGCTTGTTTATTCACCTGCGGTTGTAAAAAAATGGGCAAAAACCTACGATAAGTTCTTTATCTGAACTTAGTGTAATCAAATAATATAAACACCCGAAATTTCCGGAATTTTTGGAATTTCGGGTGTAATTTAATTAATTTTTGAAAGCATCTGAACCGTTGCATAAAATGGACATAATATTTCCGTAAAGAACTGCTCCTTCACCGGAAATTTCAAAGTGAACGCCACCCATTTTTTAATATTCCGAAAACGGAGTTGAGATTCTGCTCAACCTGAAATTAACGGCTTTTCTTGAAAGATTGTATCTGTATATGCTGAAAACAAGTCCTATTCCGATATACAGACAAACGGTACTTGAGCCGCCGGCGCTGAAGAACGGGAGCGTGATACCGATAACCGGAAGTACCATAAGGCACATACCGACATTTATAAGCACTTGTGAAGCAATCATTATTGCAACTCCGTAGCAGGCGAGTTGTGCAGAGAAATCACGAACATTTTTCCCGATTTTTATCATTATGATTACTATTGCAAGAATAAGACCGAGCGCGATAATACAGCCGAAAAAGCCCGTTTCTTCGCCGACAACCGAAAATATCATATCATTTTCCGCTTCCGGTACAATACCTGCCTGTGTATAATTTCCTTTAAAAAGTCCCTGTCCGAAAAATCCGCCGGAGCCGAGTGCTGTCAAGCCTTTTTCCTGCTGATACGCTTCATCGGGAAAATCCTCGGGTCTTAATAACGCTAAAAATCTGTTTTTCTGATAATCGCTGAAAAGGAACATCCACAAAAGAGGAGAAGCGGCAGCGGTAAGTAAAGCACCTGCGGCAAAATATCCCCAATGAAGACCCGCAAAGAAAAGTAAACCCAATGCAATAAATATAAATACAAGAGCAGAGCCCATATCACCCGTTAAAACAACAAGTCCCGTGGGTATTCCGGCATGAATTGCAAGTAAAAGAATGGAAAGAGGTTCGTTAAGCTTGTCTTTTAAAAGTTCAAGGTGCATTGAATATGTAATAATAAAACCTATTTTAACGAGTTCCGAACTTTGAAAATAAATACTGCCGAATTTCAGCCAGCATTTAGCATCGGGTCTTGCTTCCGGTGCGGCGCCTATAACAAGCGTCAGCCCCATAAGTGCTATGCAAAATAAGCCCACAAACGGCCATAGTTTCATTATAAGTTCATAGTCTATTGCAGATATAACTAATGTTATAATAAGCCCCAAAACAACCGCTATAGCCATAACAACGGCATCTCTTGTAAATGTCTGCCCGTCTTCAAGATTACATCTTGTTGCGCTGTACACCATAATAACACCGAAAACGGAAGTAGCGGTAATCAGCAGTAAAAGCAGTTTGTTTGTTTCATCAAAAAACCTTTTTGTTAAAGAAAATATTTTTTTCAAGGCATTGCCCCCTTGATTTTGTTCCGTAATATGTTATTATACATATACAGGATTTATTTTTCAAGTATTTAAAGGATTTTTAACTTATGACAGAGGTTATTTCTCATAACAGAAACGAAACTGTTGAATGTGCAAGAAAACTCGGTAAAGTTTTAAAGGGCGGCGAGGTAATTGCATATTTCGGCGGTCTCGGTATGGGTAAAACTACTTTTACTTCCGGTCTTGCCGAAGGACTCGGCATAAATTCGGAAGTAACAAGCCCCACATTTTCACTTGTTCATGATTACGGCGGGAATCCGCCTTTATATCATTTTGATATGTACAGAATAGAAACATTTGACGATTTATATTCAACCGGTTTTTTTGATTATCTTGATATGGGTGCGGTACTTGCGGTTGAGTGGAGCGAAAATATAGAAAATGCTTTGCCTGAAAATTATATAAAAATAGAATTTTTGCATGGTGAAAGCGAAAATGATCGAATTATAAGATTAAGCGGGGACAGTGTATATGAAAATTCTTGGCGTTGAAAGTTCGGCAACATCGGCAAGTGCCGCTGTATCGGTTGACGGTAAACTTGTTTCTTTACAGTATCAGAACACGGGTCTTACCCACAGCAGAACTTTGATGAGTCTTGTTGATAAAGCGTTAAATAATGCGGATGTTACTTTAAAAGATATAGATTTTCTTGCCGTTTCAAACGGACCGGGTTCATTTACGGGAATAAGAATAGGTGTTGCAACTGTTAAGGGTTTGGCTTTTACAGATGATATTAAGTGTATTCCCGTTTCAACTCTTGAAGTAATTGCCGCACCTATGTCTGCTTGCGGTTCTTTCGTTGTTTCGGTTATGGATGCCCGTTGTAATCAGTTTTATACCGCTTCCTTTTCTGCAGATGAAAGCGGTCTTAAAAGATTAACCGAAGACCGTGCTATATCAGGCGACGAGCTGAAAGAAGATTTACTGCAGTATAAAGATAAAAATATTATTTTAATCGGTGACGGCACAGATGTCGCTTTCGATAAACTGAAAGATGATGTTCCGAATTTATACAAAGCCGATTCTTCGGTAAAGTATCAGTCTGCTTCTTCGCTTGTTTCCTTGGCATATAAAAAGATATGCGCTTCCGAAGAAAATGCCGTTCCATGTGAAGATGTTGTGCCGCAGTATCTTCGTCTATCCCAGGCGGAGCGTGAATTAAAACTGAAAAAGAATAAATAACGAAAGGTTGTTTTTTATGATAGTATTAGCAAGTGACCATGCAGGTTTTCCGCTTAAAGAGGAAATCAAGAATTTTTTGAAAGAAAAAAATATTGATTTTATTGATTGCGGAACCGATTCAACCGATTCCGTAGATTATGCCGTTTTCGCACAGAAAGCGTGCCTGAAAGTTGTGTCCGGCGAAGCAGATAAAGCAATTCTCTGTTGCGGTACGGGAATAGGTATTTCCATGGCGGCAAATAAAGTAAAGGGCATAAGGGCTGCTTGCTGTTCCGATTATTTCAGTGCAAAATTCACCCGTATGCATAATGATGCAAATGCTCTTTGTATGGGTGCAAGAGTAATCGGTGTCGGCGAAGCAATTGAACTTGTAGATGTATTCCTTAATACCGAGTTTGAGGGCGGCAGACATCAAAGAAGAGTTGACCAGATTACGGCTATTGAAAACGGAGAAATTCTTTGAGGTTTTCTTATATATTAGGAGTTTCGGCTTTTAGTTTTGAGTTTTCAGATTTCACTTTGAATAACAATAAGTATATTTTTCATATTTACTTTTTTATATAATTAAAGTAAAACTTAAAAACCGGTTTATCAATTCTGATTAAAACAGAACGGTAAACCGGTTTTTAATTGTATTAACAAAGTAAATATGTGTATTAACAAAGTAAATATGAACGAATAAACTTCAATTTATTCAGGCTAAAAGTTAAAAGCTAAAAACTAAAAACTAAAAACACCGCTCACGCTTCATTCAAAGCTTTTGTAAGCCAAACAGAGCCGATATCCATAGCAGCCCAAAGACCTTTTTTATCTGCTCTTTTAACTATTGCTTCAAGAGGATTAACCGTAGGGTCGGTATTGATCAACTGTACGGTTACTTTATCGGCAATATTTACGCCGTGAACATCGTGTGAATCTGCTATCGTAATCATAATTACAAAAGGATCCGTCATACTGCCGTAATAAATTGTATTGCCTTTTCTTACAATAGGTTTACCCTTATAAGTCAAAAAACTTGTATCTGCCAAAAGAAACACTCCTTAAAATCAGTTTAAATATGCTTTAAGTAAAGCCTGCAAAAGTTCATCTCTGTCGATTTTTCTTATAAGGCTTCTTGCATTGTTGTGAGTAGTTATATAGGTGGGATCTTCTGACAGAATATAACCGACAAGTTGGCTTGTGGGATTATAGCCTTTTTCAACAAGTGCATTGTATACCTCTACAAGTACGGCACGCATTTCTCTTTCGCGCTCATCCTTAATTGTAAATTGAATGGTTTTATCAGTCATAAAACACACCTCCTGTATTTATTTGATTATAAATGATTTTCCGTAAAAATACAACTGTTAATTTTAATCATTTATAAAATTTAATAATTTGTCACTTAACTTCTTAACGAAATGCCGATTTTATTAAGATTATTGAGTATTTCATCGATCCACGGCTGTACTTCATTCATTTCGAGAGTTTTTTCTTTAGAACTGAAAAGAAGTCTTACGGTAATACTCTTAATGCCGTCTTTTTCATAAGTATCAATAACTTTTACGCTGTCAAGTTCATTAAGATTGAGTGCTTCCCAGCAGTTTTTAAGGTCTTTAAACTTCGTATCTTTGTTAAGAACAAGCGAAAGGTCATAGTATGTTGACTGTTGCGCAGAAGGCTCCGTAAATTCAATATTTTCGCCTTTAACCGTAATAAAGTCATCAATATCAAGTTCAAAACAAACAACGGCGCCGTTTTTGTCGATTTTTGAAAGATTGTTCGGGTGAAGAGTATTGAGAGTGCCTATATCTTTACCGTCACAGACAACAGAAGCGGTATTCTTTGGGTGCTGCCATTTGTGAACGGGAGTGATTTTTGTAAGTTCGGGTGATTTATGTTTGATATCTCCGAAAATACTGTTAATCATACTGACTGCTTTAAAGAAAAGTTCTTTCTCGGAAATTGTTTTATCGAAAAGAACAACACCGAGTTTTCTTCTCTCATTTGCCGTGCCGTCTTCTTTTATACCGCAGGCAACCCTGCCGATTTCAAAAATACCGTAACTTTCGCCGTAGTCTTTGTTATCGGCTACTGCCGCAATGAGTGTGGGTATCATTGAATTTCGGATAGTACCGTTATCAGAACTTTCTATGTTAAGTACCTTTACATTGTCTTCAACTTCAATGCCGAGTTTTTTGTATCTTCTTACATCACACCAGATGTAGGAATGAACTTC
This sequence comes from Acutalibacteraceae bacterium, assembly GCA_045641485.1. Taxonomy (GTDB): domain Bacteria; phylum Bacillota; class Clostridia; order Oscillospirales; family Acutalibacteraceae; genus DTU089. The sequence continues at coordinate 3,459 of JAZUHA010000011.1, read as the reverse complement.
GTGAAGATTATAGTGCTTAACGAGTAAATCTTTGATTTCATTGCTTTCGCTTCTTACGGGCGTTGCATTTACTGGTTTGAGAGGACTTTTAGTTGTAATAATACTGAAATTGTCGTAGCCGTAAATTCTTGTGATTTCTTCAATTATGTCGGCTTTTATGGTAACATCTTTTGTTGCTCTCCGGGAGGGGACAACAACATTAAATTTTTCACCGTCTTTTGTAACTTTGAAACCGAGCGAAGTAAGAGTTTTATAAATTCTGTCGGCAGAAATATCAATTCCCGTATATTTATCTACATACGCTTTATCAAACGATATTTCTACAGTGGGATATTTTTTAATGTATTCATCAGTAAGAAGAGAAGCGACCGTTGCTCCGTTGTCAATACATTTTAAAAGATAATAAAATCTTTTTGCGGCAGTAACCGTCATTTCGGGGTCAAGCATTTTTTCGTATCTTGCGGAAGCGTCTGTACGAAGACCGAGACGGGAGGAACTTTTTCTTACCGAAATACCGTCGAAGTTTGCACACTCAAGAACAACTGAATTTGTATTACCCACAATCTCGGAATCAAGACCGCCCATAATACCTGCAATCGCAACCGGGATAGTACCGTTATTTATCATAAGAGTATCAGGGGTAATATCTCTTTCGGTACCATCAAGAGTTGTAAATTTGCAATTTTCTTTAGGAGTATCAACTACTATATTCTGAATTTTATTTGCATCAAATGCATGAGTCGGTTGACCCATTTCGAGCATAATGTAGTTTGTAAGGTCAGCAAGAAGGTTAATTGCTCTCATACCGCAGTAATGAAGTCGTATCTGCATTGAAAGCGGGCTTACATTTTTTGTGATGTTTTCCATCTTAACGCAGGAATAACGGTAAATAAGGTCGGGTCTGCCTATTGTAACATCTATTTTATCGGTACCGTTATAGTCAAGTTCAGAAACGGGGAGAGGTTTTAATTCTCTGTCCGTAAGTGCGGCAAACTCTCTTGCAATGCCGTATATACCCCAAAGGTCGGGGCGGTTTGTAAGAGATTTGTTATCAACTTCAAATACAATATCGTCAATGGGGTAAATTGATTTTATATCCGTTCCGTTGGGTACATCAACATCAATTTCCATTAAACCGGATTTATCATCCGATAAATCAAGTTCAAATGCCGAACAACACATACCTCCCGATTCGTAATTGCATACAACGGCTTTGTTGATATCACCTGCGGGAACTCTCCCGCCTGCTTTTGCAAAAGCGATTTTCATATTTTCTCTTACATTCGGCGCACCGCAAACAACATCATATATTCTGTCGCCGCCATCTACTTTTAAAAGATGAAGTTTTTTTGAATCGGGGTGATTTTCTATACTTAAAATTTCACCCACAACAACATTACGGATATTTTCGCCTTTAACAAAAATATCTTCAACTTCTGCCGTTGCAAGAGTAAAACTTTCTATAAGTTTTTTAATATCATAACCGTCAAGGTTGACAAATTCTTTAATCCAGTTTATTGATACAAACATTATTTATCCTCCTTTTCAGTATCTGTGAATGTTTTGTTGCCGAATTGTGAAAGAGATTTAAGATTGCAACTGTTAAATACACGGATGTCTTTAATACCGTATCTCATCATGGCAAGTCTTGTAAGACCGAGACCGAATGCGAAGCCCGTATATTTTTCGGGGTCAATTCCGCCTGCTTTAAGAACATTCGGGTGTATCATTCCGCACGGGCAAAGTTCAAGCCAGCCGGAATCTTTGCAGGAGGGGCAACCGTCACCGCCGCAAATAAGGCACTGAATATCAAGTTCAAATCCCGGTTCAACAAACGGGAAAAATCCCGGGCGAAGTCTTACTGTTACATCTCTCCTGAAGACTTCTGAAAGCATTGTTTTCATAAAATATATAAGGTTAGATATAGAAATGTCTTTATCAACCATAACGCCTTCCATCTGAAAGAATGTGTTTTCGTGACAGGCATCGATTTTTTCGTTTCTGAAACATCTGCCGGGGAATATAACTCTCACGGGTCTGCCTTCTTCGAGATTGTGTTTATATTTATGATAAATTGCATTCTGTGCGGCAGAAGTATGAGTTTTAAGAAGCTGATTTGTGCTTAAATAGTATGTGTCCTGCATATCACGGGCAGGGTGGTGCTTCGGAATATTGAGCGCTTCAAAGCAATGGTAATCGTCAACAATTTCATCGTAATCTTCAATATCAAAGCCCATAGAAGCGAAAATATCTTCAACTTCACGCTGAACAAGGGTAATCGGGTGATAAGATCCTTTATCCTCGTTTACGGGGAAAGAAACATCGTAATCTTCCGTTTCGTTAATAATTCTTTCTTCTTCGGCTTTTGCTATTACAATTCCCCGCTCCGTTATTGATTTTTCAATAAACTGTTTAACATCGTTAATAATCTGACCGGCTTCTTTTTTTCTGTCATTGGGAACATTTCTGAGTTCACCCATAAGTGAGGCAACCGAGCCTTTTTTACCGAGGAACTCAATTCTTAACTGTTCAAGTTCCTGCGGTGCATTTGCAGTTTTAACTTTCTCTTCAAACTGCTCTTTTAAAAGTTGTGCATTTTCAAGCATAGTTTTCCTTCCTTTGTATGTTGATAGCGGGACGGCAAAAAAATAACGCCTCATCCCGAAAAGGGACGAAGACGAACTCCGCGGTACCACCCTAATTTTTGCAACAGAGCAAACACTCATAAACCGATAACGGGGTTAACCGTTGCGACCTAATACAAATTTTGCACTCAACCGCCCCGCTCACGGGTGAACTTCGGCGGTTAAAACAGAATGTGCTTCCAGCCACAGGCACATATCTCTTGGCAGTTTTTCACCGTTTACTTTCCCGATCAATGCGTTTCATACATAATATCATATGTAAAAAAAAAATTCAATATTTTTTTAATAAAAGTCCTTTACAAGTACCGTAATTGTGATAAAATATCAATATAAAAGGGGGAATAACTATGTCAAAAAAGAAAATTGCACTTTTTACACTTATTTTTACTTTAGTATTTTTTGTTGTGCCGATTATTCTTTTGGTTTCTTTTGTTTCGGCAGATGATTTGGGAACATATTTTGCCGTGTTCGGTTTAATTTATTTTGCTTCTCTCGGATTTGTTTGTGCAAATGTTGTTTCAATAAAAAAAGAGGTTCTTAAAGCCGTTTCCGAAATTAAAGTTCAAAATGCGGCTATTGCATACAGACTTGCAAAAAATAAAGGTGAACTTACCGAAATACTCAGTGAAGAAACATCACGGCAAGAAGAAAAGATTGATTATTCAAAAGTAAATCTTAATCCCGAAGAACAGAGTAATGTTTCAAAAAAAGATACTAAAATATATGCAGATGATAATTTTGACGATTTTAAATAATTAAAAAATTTAAACGGGCTGTTGCACACATGCAACAGCCCGTTGTTTAAGTCGGATCG
>JAZUHA010000010.1:0-3185 GCA_045641485.1 Acutalibacteraceae bacterium | reverse complement strand
GGCAAAGTAAGTTTTTGAAGGTTATCGGTTACGATAAAATCACGCCTCGAAGCATTAACGGAAATCGGTACGGGAGTTATATTTTCCTTTTGCCACAGATTTATGTGGTCGCAGACTTTTTCCCAAACATAAAAATCAAGTCCGGTAATAAAACCGTTCTGTTCAAAAAGCGGAATAAATTCACCGGGAGACAAAAAGCCGTATTCGGGGTGTATCCAGCGAACAAGTGCCTCGGCACCGGAGATTTTCCCGGTTATTGCATCATGCTTCGGTTGATAATATACGCTGAACTGACCTTCTGAAAGTGCCTGTTCCATACATTCCTCAATCTGTCTTATCCGTTTTGTTGTTGCAATAACTTCGTTATCGAACATTGCGATATTTTTATTGTATTGCCGTTTGATTACCGAAACGGTTATAGAGAGTCTGTCGTAAATTTCTTCAAGCGGAATATCGTGAGGAACATTATTATATATCCCGTATTTTATCGAAAAATCCGGAATGGGCGAATTTTTGTGTAATTCAATATCAAATTCTTTCGTTAATGCTATGTGGTCGCAGTCTTTGTGCTCCCGCAGTAAAAAGAATTTGTCCTGGTCGTGGCGGCAGGCGTAAACTCCCTCGTATGTAAGAATGTTTCCGGCTATATACTTAATCAGTTCGGTTGCCAGATTTGTGCCGTAACGAACGGTAATGTGCTGAAAATCTTCGATATAAAACATCATCATATCGTAAGATTTGGAAGTTTGCTTTAACTGATTTGAAACATGAAAATAAAATGCATCTTTTGTGTACAGTCCGCAAAGGCTGTCACGCTCAACCGCTTCAAGAGAGGAAATGGATTCTTTAAGACGGATAATGGCTTCTATTCTTTTTAAAATTATACGGGGATTGTAAGGCTTTGTCACAAAATCCGAAGCACCGAGAGAAAGGCATCTTTCTTCGGTTTCGGTAATGCTGTTTCCCGTTGTTACAATAATCGGAACCGATGAAAGTATGGGGTCTTTTCCGCATTCTTCCAAAAATTCAAAGCCGTCCATACGGGGCATATGCATATCAAGAAGCACAAGTGAAAGTTTGTCTGTGTTTTTGCGAAGTTCATTAAGTCCTTCAATACCGTCGCAGGCTTCTATTACCCTGTATGTGTCACTCAAAATATCTTTTAACATTTCACGGTTTATGTCGTTATCTTCTACAATCAGAATGCCGCGTTTGTTTTGTTCTTTCATAACAGCGCCTCCGCTCAGTTTATGAATTTTGTTATTTCCGCTACAAGTTCCGGGAAATTTACGGGCTTTGATGTGTGGGAGTTCATACCGGACTGTATGGCTTTTATTTTGTCTTCGGCAAAAGCATTTGCCGTCATTGCTATAATCGGAATTGAGTCCGCATCTTCTTTGCCGGAAGAGCGTATGGCTTTTGTGGCTTCATAGCCGTTCATTTCGGGCATCATAATATCCATAAGTATTACGTCAAAAGAATTCGGCGGATTATTGACGAAAGTATCGAGAGCGATTTTCCCGTTTTCGGCTTCGGTTATTACTGCACCGTTGTCCTTAAGTATTGTGGAAGCGATTTCCATATTAAGTTCGTTATCTTCAACAAGCATAATGTGTAAACCGGTGATATCGGTTTCCGAAATGAGAGATTTTTTTTCTTTCTTTTCTGTTGTGTCGATTTTAAAAGGAACGGTTACAGTGAATTTACTGCCTTTTTTAGGTTTACTTTCAACCTCTATTTCTCCGCCCATAAGATTTGCGAGTTGTTTGGAAATTGCCATACCGAGTCCCGTGCCCTGGTAATTTGCACGGCTCGAAGTTCCTTCCTGCGAAAAGGCTTCAAAAATATGCTCTATAAATTCGGGTTCCATGCCTATTCCCGTATCTTCTACCGTGAATTCGTAAATACCTGTATTTTCTTCGGAATTAAAAGATTTTTCCCGTGCTTTAAAAGTTACGGTTCCGCCTTCGGGAGTGAATTTTACGGCATTTCCGAGAATGTTGATAAGTATCTGCCGTGTATGAAGTATATCGGCAAATACGGCAGGGTGATTGAGTTTACCGAATTCTTTTATGAAGTTTACATTTTTTTCCTCTGCTTCGCCCTGAATTATAGACGAGCAGTTATCAACTATTACTCTTATATCAGTTGGGTCGCAGTTTATTTCCGCTTTACCGCTTTCGATTCTGCTCATATCAAGTACATCGTTTATCAAAGAGAGCAGATGACGGGATGCAACATCTATTTTATTTATGTATTTATTAAGATTTTCGGACATTTCCTCTTTTTTCGCAAGTGTAATCATACCCATAATGCCGTTAATGGGTGTGCGTATATCGTGTGACATATTTGCGAGGAAAACGGTTTTGGCATTACTTGCCGCTTCCGCTTTTGAGAGCGCCTCTTCAATTCTGTCACGGGCTTTTTCGGCTTCTTCTTTGGCGTAATATCCCTTAAGATAAGATTCACGCTGCTCGGTAACATTAAATGCATACATTGTAACGGAGGTAATAAGAAATCCGAGAGAATAAAACGAACCGTCGGGATAAAGCAACTGAAGTATACCGAAAATAAGCGGAAGTGCGGAAAAAATAAGTGATGAACGGTAAATATATTTGTGTTCTTCACTTCTTGCAAGGCGCATAAGAGAATAAATAATAATGGGGATATAGTGGCAGAACTGCAAAAAGAACGCTACCGTACGCAACGGCCCGGAGTGGTAAACAGATGCTTCGTCAATAGTAAAGAAATAACCGGTAAACAGATTTTGAAAAATAAGTATCATCTGACAGGTGATAAGTATGTAGCGGAAAATCTGGAATAAACGAACGGTTTTTTTCTTGAGTTGTAAGTGGTGAAGCACATACGCCGAGCATACAAACGAAGCCCATGCAGCCATAAGATGAAAACCGTATGTTGAGATAATATATGCAGTTCGCATTGTTCCGTAAACGGGTGAACCGATTATTCCCCATAAAGCATCCACGGTGCAGAACGCAATGAAAAACATCAGCGAACGGCAAAACTGTTTATCTATTGTTTCTTTATAAACCGTACTTTTAACACGGTTGAGTATTATTGCAATAACAACGGCGCAAACTACGCCGACATAAGCATACAAAAGATATATATCCAAAAAATCACTCCTCCGATTTCGGATTATATCACAGTATTTTCTCTATTTC
>JAZUHA010000009.1:0-2514 GCA_045641485.1 Acutalibacteraceae bacterium | reverse complement strand
TTGATAAAATACAATACTTTATGAGAACTTTTTGTCGCATCCGTAATGATATTATTTTATTACGGACGGTGATAATATGACAAATTATACAGTTTTACAAAATCTAAACGAAAAACAACTTGAGGCTGTTCAGTCAACCGAAGGATATTTGCGTGTTATTGCAGGGGCAGGTAGCGGAAAAACAAAATTACTTGTCAGCAGATATGCCTATCTTGTTGAAGAATACGGAATTGACCCTGCAAATATTCTTTGCGTAACATTTACAAATAAAGCCGCCGGTGAAATGAAGCAGCGTATTCGTGCGATTATAGGCAATCAATACGACACCTCACTTATTTGTACGTATCATGGATTTTGTGTCAAAGTTTTGAGAGAGGATATTGAAAAAATATTCTATCCGAAAGAATTTCAGATTATTGATACATCGCAACAAAAAGAAATCCTTGCTGATATATATGCAAAACATGAATTAAAACTTGACCATGCAAGTTTTGAAAAAATTCTGAAAGATGTAACTCTTTATAAATCTAAAAATCGTAATTATGTTTTCAAAATGTGCAGTCGTGACAAATGTAAGATTATGGGTGATGATTTAAGCGGACAAGATTTAATCATAGAGGAATACCTGCAAAAGCAAAAGGAAATATTTGCGATGGACTTCAATGACCTTTTGTATTTTACATTGGATATTTTTGCCCGTTGTCCGGACATCCTCAAAAAATGGCAGGAAAAGCTCAATTATATTCAGGTTGATGAATTTCAGGACAGTTCAAAAACAGAGATGGAACTTATAGACTATCTTAGCGGATATCACAAAAACCTGATGATTGTCGGTGATCCCGACCAGAATATTTACGAATGGCGCGGTTCGGATGTCAAATTGCTTGTTGATTTTGATAAAACTCATTTGCCTACTAAAACAGTATTTTTAAATCGCAATTATCGTTCTACCCCGCAAATTTTAAAATGTGCCAACGCTCTGATTGACAACAATAAGTTCCGTTTAAAAAAAGATTTATATACCGTTGCTCCAACCGGTATTGAAGTTGTACATTTCCATTTGAAAAACGAATTTGAAGAAGCAGAAAAAATATGTGAAAGAATAAGGGAAATCCAAAAATCTGACAACTCAAAATATTCGGATTGTGCGGTTTTGTACCGTGCGGGATTTCTTTCACGGATTATTGAAAAGAAATTCACGGAAAACGGCGTGCCTTATGAGATTTTCGGCGGTGTGAAATTCTATCAGCGAATGGAAATACAGGATATTATGGCATATCTTCGCTTGATTGCCTTTAACACCGACAAGGAATTCAAAAGAATTATAAATACACCCAAAAGAAGATTCGGTAAGGCTAAAATGCAACGTCTTTTTGAACTTCGCAAAGACGGAGAAACACTTTATGAAACTTTAAAAAATAATCTTTCAGATGCAGTTTTAAAAAACAGCAACGCTTCCGATTTTGTGGAAGTTATAGAGGAAATCCGTCACTTTGCGTCTAAAAAAAAGATTGCCGATGTTATAGAAAAAATCTGCTTAGATACCGGATATGAAAAATATATAAGAGAACTTGGCGATATGGAACGCTTTGAAAATTTATCCGAATTCAAAAGGATTGCCTTTGAATATGAAAAAAATTTCGGAGAAGATGTAACCATCAGAGATTTTATCAATCAAATTTCCTTACAGATGAATGACGCAGATGATGAAAACGGCGATAGGGTAAAATTGATGACAATTCATGCTGCAAAAGGTCTTGAATTTAAAAATGTATTTGTTATAGGCTTTTCAGAAGGGATTTTTCCGTCATCAAAAACAATAGAGGAACGAAAAGAACTTGGACTTGAAGAAGAAAGGCGACTATGTTATGTTGCTATTACTCGGGCACAAAAGCGGTTATATTTACTTGATTCGGAGGGTGTAACACAAAGCGGAAACTCAAAAATTCCGTCACGGTTTTTAATGGAAATCGGGGAAGATAATTACCGCCGTATAGGAACAATACCAAAAGAAATGACAGAAGCCATTAACAAAATTGCTAACGAACCGATTGAGAATTCGGGAATCAATGTTTCAAAGTCAATCGGGGATTCGGTATTTCATCCGGCTTTCGGCAACGGAAAAATTCTTTCTTTTGATAATAGACGAAATGCATATACCATACAATTTGAAAATGCTCAAAGCCCGAGAACTTTATCTGCTTCTTTTGTAAGTCATCCGCCAAAAGAACTTCCGAAAATTCAACCGAAAGTTGAAACAGAGCATCAGTTTTCAGAACCGGCAATCTGCGAAATTACCGATAATCCAAATGAAGCGGGAAAATATCTGATTGCAGATAAACCGCAGTCAAACAAACATCAAAATAAAGTTTTTGAAAACGAAGAACAAATCAATTCAGATAAATTTGAAAAAGTTGAAGAAATACACACGAAACCCCAGGAAGTTTCCGAGCAAAAAAGTGTTCCGCATTTTCAAGATAACAACGAATTACTTAAAAAAGCTAAACAAAGAAT
>JAZUHA010000008.1:0-3650 GCA_045641485.1 Acutalibacteraceae bacterium | reverse complement strand
AACATAAAAATTCAAACTTGTCACCATTTTTTTAAATTTATCGTGATTGACAATAATAAAGAGGAATAATATAATAATTAAATCAGAAAGGTGGTGGCATTATGAGTTTTACACATTTACATGTTCATACAGAATACAGTTTGCTTGACGGCGCCTGCCGTATAAACGAACTTGTTGATACTGCCGGTAAACTCGGTCAGACTTCCCTTGCAATTACAGACCACGGTGTTATGTACGGTTGCGTTGCATTCTATAAAGCGTGCAGAAAAAACGGCATTAAACCTATTATCGGTTGTGAAGTTTATGTAGCACCGAGAACTCGTTTTGATAAAAATCACACTCTCGACAGCGACCGCCACCATCTTATTCTTTTGTGTAAAAATGAGACAGGGTATAAAAATCTCTTAAAACTTGTTTCCGAAGCATGGACAGAGGGTTTTTATTCAAAACCGAGAGTTGACAGAGAACTTCTGTCCGAATACAGCGAAGGTCTTATTGCGCTTTCCGGCTGTCTTTTCGGCGAACTTGCAAAATCAATATTAAACGGTGATAAAGAAACTTCCGAAGAGATAGTGCAGTGGTACGGAAATACATTCGGTAAAGGAAATTACTATATAGAAATTCAGAATCACGGAATGGATGAAGAACTTAAAGTAATTGACGGCGCCGCAGAACTTGCCGAAAAATATAACATTCCGCTTGTTGCCACAAACGATGTGCACTACTGCAAAAAAGAAGATGCCGATATACAGAAAGTTCTTATTTCAATCGGCACGAATACAACAGTAGACGATGAAAACGGAATGTCTTTCAGCGGAGAGGAATTTTATCTTAAAAGCGAAGATGAGATAAAAGAATGTTTCCTTTCTTATCCCGAAGCGGTAGAAAACACAGCGAAAATTGCAGAAATGTGCAATTTCGATTTTGAATTCGGTGTTACAAAACTTCCTCTTTTTGATGCACCGACCGAAAATCATACGGAATTTCTTAAATCGTCCTGCATAAACGGACTAAATAGCATCTTTTCCGATAATATTCCCGAAAAATATTTAAAAAGACTTGATTATGAATTATCGGTAATTCATCAGATGGGGTTTGACGATTATTTCCTTATAGTTTCCGATTTTATATCTTTTGCAAAATCTCACAATATCCCGGTAGGACCGGGCAGAGGCTCTGCCGCAGGCAGTCTGTGTGCTTATTCTTTGGGAATAACGGGCATTGACCCCATCAAAAATAATCTTCTTTTTGAGCGATTTTTGAACCCCGAAAGAGTAAGTATGCCGGATATTGATGTTGATTTTTGTTACGAAAGAAGAAATGAAGTAATAGAATATGTTACATCAAAATACGGTTCTTCCCGTGTTTCTCAAATAGTAACTTTCGGTACTTTACAAGCAAAAGCCGCTGTAAGAGATGTTGCAAGAGTTTTGGGCTTGCCGTATTCCACAGGTGATATCATAGCCAAGCAAATTACCCGGGATTATCCCGATATAAAATCCGCTTTAACTAAAAATGCGGAACTTAAAAGTTTATACAACAAAGATGAAAACATAAAAAAGGTACTCGATATTTCGTTGAGGATAGAGGGTATGCCACGCCACGCCTCTACCCATGCGGCAGGCGTTGTAATAACACGTGACGCTGTTTCCGATTATGTACCGCTTTCAAAAAACGGAGATCAGGCGGTTACGCAGTATACAATGACCGAAATAGAGGAACTCGGTCTTCTTAAAATGGATTTTCTCGGTTTGAGAACATTGACGGTTATAAATGATTGTGTGGAATTTATTAAAGAAACAAATCCCGATTTTGATATAAATAATATTCCTCTTGACGATGAAAATGTATTTAATGAATTGTGCAAAGGGAATACAGTCGGTGTATTTCAATGCGAATCGGCAGGTATGACAAATCTTATTGTCAATATGCAACCGAAATGCTTTTATGATATCGCTACGGCTCTCGCTCTTTACCGACCGGGACCTATGTATTTTATTGATACTTATATTGCAAACAGAAAAAATCCCGAGCTTATTTCTTACAGAACGTCTGAACTTAAAGAAATTCTTGATGAAACAAACGGCTGTATGATATACCAGGAACAGGTTATGCAGGTGTTCAGAAAACTTGCAGGTTACAGTTACGGCAGGGCGGATATAGTTCGCCGTGCCATGAGTAAAAAGAAACACGATGTTATGGAAAATGAGCGAAGTGTTTTTATTAACGGTCTTACCGATGAAAACGGTAATGTTTTAATTGACGGTAGTGTGAGAAGGGGAATACCGCCGGAAACAGCAGATAAAATATTCGGTGATATGGTCTCATTTGCTTCTTACGGATTTAATAAAAGCCATACCGTCGCATACGGTATGGTAGCATACAGAACGGCTTATTTAAAAACAAACTACCCTCGTGAATTCCTTTCTGCACTTCTTACAAGCGTTATCGGTGATGAAGTTAAAATCAATGAATACTCAAAAGAGTGTAAAAGACTCGCAATTAATATAATTCCGCCGAATGTTAACATAAGTTTTGATAATTTCAAACAAACAAATGACGGTATAGCATATTCTCTTTTGGGTATTAAAGGTGTCGGAAAATCACTGATTTTAAAAATTGTAAAAGAACGCCGTGAAAACGGGAAATATAAATCATTCTGGGATTTCTGCAAAAGAATTTACGGAACCGATTTTAACAGAAGAGCGTTGGAATCGCTTATAAAAAGCGGTGCGCTTGACGGATTGGGGCTCAACCGCAAAGAAATGCTTATAAATTCGGAAGCGGTTACCGAAGCGGCACATAAAGAAAATTCACTTTACGAGGGCGGTCAGCTTGATTTGTTTTCACAGGCAGGAGAAGAAACCGTTATAGAGCCTGATTACAAATCCTGTGATGATTTTACTTTAACCGAAAAACTTAAATTTGAAAAAGAATATACGGGTATATATTTTTCCGGGCATCCGCTTGAGAATTACAAAGATATTTCAAAAAAACTTAAGTGCGATGATTTAAATAAAATTGTTTCGGCATTTTTAAATGACGAAAAAAACGTTGACGGCAAACAGGTAAACCTTGTTTTCATTGTCTCAAAAATCAAGAAAAAAGTCACAAAAAACGATGATATTATGGCGTTTTGTGAAATAGAAGATTTAAACGGCAGTATTGAAATGATTACTTTTCCGAAAACCTTTACTTTAGTTTCAAATATCCTTTTTGTCGGTTCGGTTCTTTTCGCAAGCGGAAGAATACAGGTAAAAGATGACGAAGTTAAGTTTATTCCGGATTTAATTAAACCGATTTCCGAAGCGGAAACCGAGATTAAAAAAATTAAAGAAACAGAAAAGAAAGAAAACAAGAAAAAAAGAACAGGAATTTTTATTAAAATAAACGAAGAAAATCAAGTAAAATGTAATAGAGCAAAATCGCTGTTTTCTGTTTTCCCGGGTGAAATTCCCGTTTGGTTTTACCACGAGAATGAAAAAAAGTATGTTTTTGCAGGTAACGAATTTTTAACAGATGCTAACCCGTCTGTTGAAAAAGCATTGAACAAAATGTTCGGTAAAGAAAATGTTGTAATTCAAATATGATACTTTTCTTTTCAAATTTGCTTTTTTTGACAATTTGTTATTGTATTTTTTGTTCTTTGT
>JAZUHA010000007.1:0-4618 GCA_045641485.1 Acutalibacteraceae bacterium | reverse complement strand
GCCGTTATGGGAAGTTACTGCCTGATTCACCTGAAATCGTAAATCTTTAAATGAACCGATCTGTTCCGGGTACATTGCAGGTGTCCAGTTGGAAATACCCGAATTACCGCCCACATAGTTAAAATTATCGGCTAACGAGTTGTCTTGATTATACATACGTTCTAACAAATCGGTTTGCATTGAAGTGTCTTTTGCATAAAAATATGCATCAAAATATTTACTTTCCACCAAAGCGGTTATGTGATATGTATTAACAGCAAGCGAAACTACAATAAGAATAACAGACAGTATATTCTTTATGGCTTTTATACTAACGGTTTTTATTACAAGAAAAGTTGCAACCAGTAATGCAGCCAGCCAAAAATACGGATAAATAAAAGAACCTACCTGAAGCCTTGTGAAAGGGTTGATTACATTGAATGATTTTAATGTCGAAGTGAATACACCGAAATATGATAATAAACCGATAGTTAAAAAGAACAGAACGATAAAAGGAATAAGGTTTAGTATTCTGTTTTTAAACTGGATTTCTCCGAAATGCTCTAATTCGGTGTTAAAATAGCCGACAATCAGGCAACACATAAACATTACCGTAAAACCGTTTCTGTACGGGAAATATTGATAAGAGCCGCCGTGCCATAAAAGAAGTGTTGCCGTAATGCAGACTTCAAGAATAAAAAGCACTATTGACACTGTGAAGAATACGGTATATCGGCGTGTTTCTTTATGTTTTTTAAAAGCCGACCACATCAGAATTAAAGATGCGAAGGCAATACCTGTGCCTAAAAACATAAATACACAGCATATATCAATACTGTTCGGAACTCCCAAGAAGTCAAAAACACTTTTGATTTCAACGGAGGTACCTGTTCTTCCGTTCAAATAAAAAGAACCTCTGCCGTATCTTGAACCGACGGTAAAAGTCTTTACCAATAAGTATACCTGATAAGCATTTGTAATAAGCGAAGCGACTGTGGCAACACCCAAAGTACAGGCGTTGTGTGCTTTTTGTTCCTTTGGTGATACAAGTAAAATATACAGTCCGCCGAAAATTATTAAAGAAAGTATAACAAACCACGACATATATGTGGCAATAAAAAGGAGTGCGCTTAAAGATACAAAATAAAGAGTTTTATCTGATGTTTTGAACATTTCAAGCATACCGGCGATAATAAGGGGAAAAAGAGCCATGGTATCAGGCCAGTCGATGTTTGAACAGTACATAATGTTAAATCCGCAAAATGTGTACATTAAAGCCAATGTATTAACCCATGTATATGAAAGTTTGGGGTAGATTTTCTTAAAGGAATATGATGCGGATAATGCCACAAGTACATATTTTATTATCATCAGATAATTTACAGCTTCGTTAATCTTATCTCTCGGAAATAATAAAGTAAATAAATACTGAGGCTGTAAAAGTACCGAAAAAATATTTCTGCCGTAACCGCAGGCAACTTGAAAATCATAATGAGCATTTGCATTTCCGTGAAAAATATCCCAAACATAATTCATTGTGGGGTATGTTGCCTGTAATAAATCATGTGACACTATTGAATTTGTTCCGAAAGGAATTACTTTCTGAAAATAATAAAGTATCAACATTCCGATTAAAGTTACAAGCGGTGCTATAAGCCATAGCGGTTTATTACCATCGCACGTCAAATTATGTTTTTGTTTTTTTGTAAACAACATATTCTCAAGCCTCTGCATTCTTGGGTGTAAGATTAAAAAATGTTCCTTGTATTGTATTATACCGAAAGAACTTTATTAACTTATCGTTTTTTGATATATTGCGGCAGACAAGCGAAAACCTGTTACTATTTCTGTGAAAACACTTGAAAATTGCAATAACTTTATGTATAATATATAATTGTATATAAAAATTGCGGATTGTATCAGCCTATAGTAAAAAAGAAGAAAGTACACAAGTTTCCTGTACTGAAAATACTTCTCAGGTCGGTTGCCTCTTACTTCTTCTGTTTCTATCGACAGTATATCCGCATCTCCCGAAAATGTCAAGGAAATTTCGGGAAAAACAGATATCCGGGCGAAAATTATGTTTTCCGTAATAAAACCGAGACATACGTTTTTCAAGACGCACTCTGTTTACGCACTTAAGTTATTAAATCAGGTATCCTCCTAAAGTGAATACCTGATTTTCATTTTTGATATGAGGTTATATATGGAACTATCGGTTAAAAACATTTCTAAATCTTTCGGTGCCGGCAATGTTCTCGATAATGTAAATTTTGAGATTAAAGGCGGCGAAATATGCGCTCTTTTAGGCGAAAACGGTGCAGGCAAATCCACTCTTATGAATATAATAAGCGGTGTAATACCGGCTGATTCGGGCGAGATATTTATTGATGGGAAAAAAGTTTCCTTTTCCTCCCCTGCTGATTTTCTTAATGCCGGAATTGCCTTTATACATCAGGAACTTAATCTTGTAAACGATTTAACGGTATATGAAAATATGTTTTTGCCGAATTTCCCGAAAAAAGGTATATTTATTGACAAAAACACGATGATATCAAAAACCGATGAACTTTTCAAAAAACTCGGAATAGACATAAACCCGAAAACACTTGTTTCCGACCTTGACGCATCGTATAAACAAATGGTTGAAATATCACGGGCATTACTTACGGATGCATCGATAATTATAATGGACGAACCCACTTCATCTCTTACACAATCCGAAACCGAACGCATATTTGAAATGATGCGCACTCTTAAAAGCCGCGGTATCGGTATGATTTTTATTTCACATAAACTCGACGAAGTTAAAACCGTGTGTGACCGTTTTACAATACTGCGGAACGGCAAAAATGCCCAAAGCGGAAATGTGTCGGATGTAACGGTAAAACAACTTGCCGCTTATATGATAGGTCATGAAATTGAAATAAAAAATCACAACTGCCGTGTAATTGACAAAAATGAAATTCTGCGAATTGAAAATTTATCGAACACGGAAAATTTCAACAACATATCGTTTAGCCTTCATAAAGGTGAGGTACTCGGCATAACCGGTATGCTCGGTGAC
This sequence comes from Acutalibacteraceae bacterium, assembly GCA_045641485.1. Classification (GTDB taxonomy): domain Bacteria; phylum Bacillota; class Clostridia; order Oscillospirales; family Acutalibacteraceae; genus DTU089. Next base: position 1,572 of record JAZUHA010000007.1, on the reverse strand, counting down.
GGAAAAAGCGAACTTTGCGAAACAATTTTCGGCTTACACAAAAACCGCTACACGGGCAGAATAATACTTGACGGAAACGAAATCCGCCCTACAAATCCCCGTGAGGCTCTTGAAACAGGTCTTGCTTATCTTCCGAAAAACCGCAAAGAAAATGCGATATTAACCGATATGTCGATTCTTGATAACGGAACAGCCGCAACTCTTAAAAAATTTACACGGTTTGGTTTTTTTAATAAATCCGCCCAATCGAAAAACTTCAAAAAATATGCACACGAACTTCGCATAAAAATTTCAGATGAAGAAAATCTTATCACAACGCTTTCCGGCGGAAATCAGCAAAAAACGGTTCTTGCAAAATGGCTTCTCTCAAATCCGAAAGTACTTATACTCGATAACCCGACACAGGGAGTCGATATAGGTTCTAAAGAAGAAATATATTCAATAATAGAAACTCTCACTTCTTCCGGTTTGTCGGTTATCCTGCTTTCCTCCGAAATCCGGGAAATCTTACGCCTGTGCAACAGAACTCTTGTTATGTATCACGGGAAAACAGCCGGTGAATTAACGGAAGAAGATATGACGGAAAAAAATATCAGGTTCCTTATGTCGGGAGCCGAAAAAGAGGTGAATACCTATGAATAAACCGATAATAAAAACTCAAAAGAAAATTTCCGCAGGATGTTTAAACAAAAAGCCTTTGTTGTCCGGCAAAGCACAGCTTGCAGCCACAATTACCGCACTCATCATTATGATAATTCTGCAAAGCATTGTAATCGGCTTTAACGAAGGCTCGTTTGCGGGAGTTTTCGGGAAACTTTTGCAATCGTGGCTGAATATTTTAAGAAACAATACGTATACGGGAGTAATAGCGCTCGGAATGTGCTTTGTAATAATTTCCGGCGGTATAGACCTTTCGGTAGGCTCAACAACATGTGCCGTGGGTGCCGCACTTATGTATATGCTTGACCCGGTATCCGGTCTTTTAATTAAAATCGGTATAAGCGGTATTCCCGCATACATACTTGCGGTAATATTCGCCCTTATTCTCGGTTTTGTTTTCGGTGAAATAAACGGTATTCTTGTATCATTCGGCAAAATTCCGCCGTTTATAGTAACTCTCGGAACTATGAAAATTTACCGTTCGGTAACTCAACAACTCACCAAAAGTTTTAACCCCGAAATTCCATCAGGGTTTAAACAGATTGCCTCATTTAAACTCGGAAATCAGGTAATACTTCCCATTCTTTACTGGATTGTCATAGTCATTGTTATGCATCTTCTTTACCGTAAAACATCTTTCGGCAGACAGGTTGTTGCAGTAGGCTCAAACGAGCGTGCGGCAAAGTATTCGGGCATAAATGTAAATACCGTAAAAAGGCGTGTTTATGCCATAAGCGGACTTATGTGCGGTATTGCTTCCGTAATATATATCGCCCGTATCGGCTCTATGGATTTTGCAAACGCCGGAAACGGATATGAAATGGAATCAATAGCGGCGGTCGTAGTCGGCGGTACGGTTATGTCCGGCGGAAAAGGAAGTCTCGCCGGAGCGTTTATCGGTATGATGATAAT
>JAZUHA010000006.1:0-4085 GCA_045641485.1 Acutalibacteraceae bacterium | reverse complement strand
GTTTTTTAAATTTATATAATTGTAATGAAAAATAAAATATGAAAGTGTGAACTAACAGTTATTCACAATGTGATACAATTCGGCGAAGCCCCGAAACTCCACTCTTCACTCTCCACACTTCACGCTGAAAAGTATGAATATTAGAGAGTAAACTAACGGGTATTCAGGCTAAAAACTAAAATCTGAAAACTAAAAACTAAAACGCCCACTCTCCGTGCGGGTATGCGGATTTTTCGATTTTTTCGGTTTCAAGAACTTTGCACGGTTCTTTTACCGAGAATGTATAGATTTTTGTATAATCCATACCGGCGGCGATTTTCATTGTCGATTTTTGCGCATTGTAAACCGCACTCCAGAGAGCGGTGACTCTCCATGGGTATTTAGGATGGTCGTAATCGAGTTTTACATACTGAAGCAGGTCCATAGCCTCAAGTTCGGTAAGCACATTTTCTTTTTCTTTTAAAGTTTTTATTATGGCTTCGGCTCTGTCCTCGCCGTGCTGTTCAACTTTAAAAGAGCCTATATCTTTTGTAATGCAGTAGTTTGTTATGTAATGTGCGGGAAGACCGTCATTTTCATAAACTGAATTTTTGATATCGTATTTTTCGCTGTTCTTTTCGTAAATGTGAAGTTTGTTGTCAATATATTCAACGATAACGGATTTTCCGTTTTTGTCGGAAATAAGGTAATGATAACAGCAGAAAAGCGAATCGTGCATATTGTATTTTTTAATAAGGTCAACTGCCTCGTAAACATCGGCGCAGGTATCAAGCACACCTCTTATCATAGCCGTTGTGGTTATGTTGAGTTTAGAAGGGTCAGTCTGCTTTGTGGCTTTTGCTTTTATCTGAAGAACCACAATGCTCAAGCCTTTTTCGTTTATGCCGTCTACACAAAAATACGGGGAAAGAAGAAGTTGCGCTTTTCTTTTACCGCCGAAGCGACCTCGTTTTGTTCCGTAAAGCATAAAGTTGTTATCAACAACCGCAAGGCTTTCGTAATGGTTTTTCGGGTGAGTCCATACTACAAGGCACGGTGCGGATTTGAAGTCAAAGTTTCTGCCCGTAATATGGTCGCCGTCCCGGGTGAAAGTGTCAAAAGCGGAGCAGGCACTGCCTTTACCGCTCCCCACGGTAAAATCGCTTTCTTTATGAGAGCAAACCTTTGCTATGTGACTTATAAGTTCACCTACATTTGAAACGCCTTTTTCGAGAATGCCGTCAATGTCATAATTATTTTTATAATCAAGAAGCAAAATGTTTTCATCAAGAACCTTTACGGCAGCCTTTGTTTCTTTAACAAGCGCTTTGTTATCCATAGTAAACCCTCCGCATAATTTTATATTGTCCGAGTATAACACAATATTCGGCAAATTACAATGTTTTTATTTTTCTGCCTGTTTTTCTGCCGTATGTTCTTCGTTTTTACCGAGTTTTTTAAGAAAGGAAATAAGAAACGGTGCCGAAACAAAAGCGGCGATAACATAAGCAACGGGTTGAGCGGCTTCTATTCCCGTAAGCGAGAAAAGTGCATTGAATATTACGATAAGCGGTATATAGAAAAGACCGTTCTGCGAGCAGGCAAGGAAAAATGCACGCCCCGTTTTGCCGATGCTCTGAAAAGTCATATTCGCAGTCATAATGGTAGGTAAAAGAACCATTGCACAGCAAAGGTACCTGAGTGCCGTAGAGCCGATTTCAAGTATTTCTTTTTCGGAGCGGAAAAGCGAAATTATCTGCGGTGCGAATATAAACATCACGGTTGCGAGAACGGCAACGACAACGGTATCAAAGCCCCAGGTGAATTTAATGCTTTTTTTAACACGGTCGTATTTTTTTGCGCCGTAGTTAAAAGAACACACGGGCTGAAAGCCCTGACCTACGCCTACGGCTATGCTGAAAATAAGCATAGAGCATTTTGAAACGATGCTTAAAGCGGCAATACACGGGTCGCCGTAAACGGCGGCGGTACGGTTGAGTACCGTAACCGAAACGGAGTTGAGCGACTGCCTTGCAAAACTCGGAACACCCGTTGAAATAATATCCCAACTGACTTTCGGTTTAAAACTGAAATATTTTATTGAAATTTTACTTTGCGTTTTTCCCGTAAAGAAAGCGGAAAGAAGTATTGCGGTACTTATGTACTGCGAAACGGCTGTGGAAAGCCCCGCACCCGTTATACCCATATCAAACTTAAAAATAAGTATCGGGTCAAGTACCATATTAAGTATACCGCCGGAAGTTAAGCCTATCATGGCAAGGCTTGCCATACCCTCATAGCGTAAAATATTATTGAGTACGCAAGACGATGTAAGCGCAGGGGCGGCGATAAGTATATATTTTGCATATTCTTTTGCGTAAGGGAGTATTGTGGGTGTACTGCCTATGAATTTCATAAACGGCGTAAGAAATAAAAGCCCGAAAACCGCTATAACCGCACCGACAAAAACCGAAGAGAAAAAAGCCGTAGAGGCGTATTTTTTTGCCGAACCGAAATCTTTTGCTCCGAGTTGACGGCTTATATTACTTCCGGCGCCGTGCCCGAAAGTAAATCCGCAAGCCTGAATGATGCCCATAAGCGTAAAAACAATACCCGTGGCACCGCTTGCGGCAATGCTTATTTTTGATACAAAATATGTATCGGCGGCATTGTAAATCATGGCTATCATCATACTTATAACCGTGGGTACGGCAAGTGACGGAATGAGTTTATTTATCGGCATTTCCGTCATTTTTTTAAATTGTTTGTCCGCAAATGCTTTCTTGTCGGTCATTAAATCATCTCTTATAATAAATTTTTAAAATTTGTTTATCTGTTTGTTTTTCCGCTTTTTGCTCTTTTGTTTTTAATGAAAATTATCAGTTGTATAAGCAGGTAAAATACGAAAACTCCGAGAGTCGTTCCGCCAAGGTCAACCGCAAGGTCCGAAAGTTGAAATGCTCTGCCGTCAACAAAAATCTGATGTATTTCATCGCTCCAGGCGTAAGCCCAACTGCATATAATCGGCAAAAGGCGGTAAGCCTTGTTTTTAAACGAATAAAAGCAGTTTGCAAAAGAAAATCCGAGAACAGTATATTCCGTAAAATGTGCAAGTGTGCGTATGACTTCGCTTGTAAATTTAATTCCCGTTATGTTGTAAATAAATGTTATGAAAAAACCGCTTGTTTCTTTTGAATCCGTTGCCACCTGCGCCGAAAGATAAAATATAACAGCCATAAGAACAACAATCAGAATTACGGAAACAGCTTTATACAAGAGGTATAAGAGGTTGTTTTTGTTTGTTTTTTGTTTCATATGTTTTACAGCATCCTTTTAAACAGCATTTTTCACACTGCGGTCTTCTTGCAATGCAGACCGCTCTGCCGTGAAGAACAACTCTGTGGCAGAAATCACTGCTTTCTTCGGGCGGAAGCAGTTTTTTTAATTCAAATTCCACCTTTTCGGGGCGGTCTGTCGATACAAGCCCCAAAAGATTTGATATCCGTATTAAATGCGTATCCGCAACAACGGCAGGCTTTTTATATACATCTCCGCAAATAAGGTTTGCGGTTTTTCTGCCCACTCCGGGGAGTTTTATAAGTTCTTCTACCGTGTTCGGCAAAACGCCGCCGTATATATTTTTAACATCTTTTGCAAGCGCTACTATATCCCTTGCCTTTGCTCTGAAAAATCCGCAGGAATGAATGAGTTCTTCAACATCGGAAATATCCGCTTCGGAAAGTTCGTTTTCCGTAGGATATTTTTTAAAAAGAGCGGGTGTAACAAGATTTACACGGGCATCGGTACACTGTGCCGAGAGCCTTGTGGCAACTATAAGCTGAAAAGGTGTTTCCGCTTTTAAGGCGCATTCGGCATTCGGGTATTCTTTTTTTAAAAGTAAAACGGCATTTTCCGCACGTTGTTTTTTCGTCATAACATCACTTTCATTACAATAATACAAAAGAGAACATTATTTTAGCATTTTTTACAAATTTTTTCAACTGTTTTATCAGAGTATATCTGATATATCTAATATTCAGTTTTCAGATTTTTTGAGTTCAGAATGCGAAAATTCGGGGAATTTGTAGGGGTGCCACACTGTGGCA
>JAZUHA010000005.1:0-8325 GCA_045641485.1 Acutalibacteraceae bacterium | reverse complement strand
CTCAGGCTCTCAGGGAAATAATAATTCACAGAAGCCCTCCGGCGGAAACACAAATCAGGGCGGTAATAATGCAAATGCATGGGATAAGGCAAAGGTATTTGATTTCTATAAAACAGCCGCTCACGGTATTGCATCAAAGGGTAATGCAAGCTACGATAAAATCGAGTTCCAGAAAATAGAAAATCTTCAGATGGGTTCCGTAGGTTCTCTTCTTCAGCCGATCATTGACAGCTTTATGACAAAGGAAGCAGATGCAGAAGTTCAGAAGTCTGACAAAGGCGAAACCGCAATGCGCAGATTCCCCGATTGCACTCTTACCGATATAAGCAAGGTTGCAAGTGCAACAAAGCAGGATCTTCCGAACGGCAATTACAAGATAACAATTATTATGCAGGATGAAGATACTCCTCAGAATGCCAATGTAAGTTTCCTCGGCAAAGTTACGAATTCTGTTCTTTTCTGGGATGACATTCAGAAAGAACTTGACGGTATTTCCGTAATCAAGGCAGTAAACAGCAAATCAGTTAACTATAAAGCTTATAAGATTGAAGCAGAAATGACAAAAGACGGTAAGTTTGTTTCTCTCGGTCACTATGCAACTGCTGATATTAAAGCTAATGCAAAAGTTACTGTATTCACACTTGATCTTTCCGCTGTTCTTTACAACACCTGCAAGTATTCTAACTTCAAATACTGATTTAGTTTTCAGTTTTCAGAATTCAGTTTTCAGTTGTTATAAATTGAGGCTTATTTGTTCATATTTTGTTTTTGAATAAGATTAAATCATAAAAATCCGGTTTATCGTTTAAACAAAAAACGATAAACCGATTTTTTATTTTTTGAAAATTATAATCGCAACATACTGAATATGAGCACATATTCCGAATATTATTCAGACTGAAAACCGAAAACTGAAAACTGAAAAATCGGTTTTTCCTGCCCTGAAAACAAAAATCTGTTGATTATTAAAGATATTTTTGATATAATAACGATGAGGTGGTAATATGCCTACATTAAGTATGTTTTTCGGAATAATTATAAGAATGTATAAAGAAATGGGAGGCAAACACAACTGTCCTCACATTCATGCAGAATATGGTGAGGACGAAGCTGTTTTTGACTTTGCGGGAATGTTATTGAGGGGAAATTGCCTTTGAAAAAAGAACGTATGGTACAAACTTGGATAGATATTCATAATGAGGAACTTGCAGCAAATTGGAAGCTTCTTTCAGAAGGCGAGCAGTTTTTTAAAATATCACCGTTGCAATAAGGAGTGTGTTATTATGTTTGTAAAACCCGTAAATGTTACGCCTGTTGAAGATTATAAATTGTTAATCGAATTTGATAATTGTGAAATAAAAATATTTGATGTTAAGCCATACATTAACGGTACTTGGTACGGCAAACTTGCCGATGAGAATTTTTTTAAAACAGTTCATATCAGCGGCAGAACGGTTGAGTGGGCTGATGGTCAGGATATAGCCCCACACGAACTTTATGAGATGTCTGTGTCTGCTTAAACAGCGGTAAACTTCTGAAATACGAATTGTAATTATAGTGTGTGATCAGTTTCAGAATTCAGTTTTCAGTTGTTATAAATTGAAGTTTATTTGTTCATATTTGTTTTTTGAATAAGATTAAATCATAAAAATCCGGTTTATCGTTTAAACAAAAAACGATAAACCGATTTTTTGTTTTTTGAAAATTATAATCGCAACATACTGAATATGAGTACATATTCCGAATATTATTCAGACTGAAAACCGAAAACTGAAAACTGAAAACTATTTTCTTTTTCCGAATTATACTTGAAAAAACCGTTAGAAAATGATATAATTATAATGATAATGTATGGGGTGAAGTTATGAGGATAAGAAAACAACCATTCGGCGAAAAAAATATTTGCGGAAAACTTGTGGAAGAACGCAGAAAACAACTCGGAATGAAGCAAAAAGACTTGCTAACGCAACTTCAGATAAGGGGCGTGGATATAAATTCCTCAAGTCTTTCAAAATTGGAAGGGCAGGTTCGCTCCGTTTATGATACGGAACTTGTTGCACTTTCGGAAGTTTTGGGCGTTTCGGTCGATTATCTTCTCGGAATAGAAAAGAAATCCGTTTAATCGGTGATTTGTCGGGAGAAAGTTTATGGAAAATAAAACGCAGGAACAAAAGTTAAAATATACCGGAATAAATAAGTTGTTTAAAAGCGAAGCTGTTGAAATTCTTTTCGGTAAAATCAGTGACGGCACATTCAAAGAATTTTTTGATGATTGGAAATGGATATTTTCATTTTCAAAAAAATATAAAGGAATAATATTATTCTATACCGTTCTCGGTATTTTAAGTTCAACTTTATCACTCGGTGCTTCGTGGGTAAGTAAGAATCTTATCAATATTATCGTGGGTAAAGAAGTAGATAAACTCTGGATTCTTGTTGTGGTATTCATTTCTTCTACTTTGTTTTCGCTTATAGTAAGCAGTGTTTTAAAACGGGTAGGTTTAAAAATATCAATATATGTACATAACGATATTCAGCGTACAATTTTCAATAAAATTTTAGATGCAGAATGGAAAGAACTTAATAAATATCCTAACGGTGACCTATTAAACCGTTTCGGAAATGATACCGGGACTGTTGCAAATAATGCGATAGGCTGGCTTCCGAATGTTGTTATTTCTCTTTATTCTTTTGCTATAACATTTTGGTTGCTTTTTAAAACCGACCCGAATATGGCATGGATTGCTTTCGGTTCCGCACCGTTTCTCATTTTTATGTCGAAATTTTTTATGCGAAAACTCCGTTCTTATAAAAAGAAAGTTCTTGAACTGAATTCGCAGATGATGTCATTTGAAGTAGATACATTTTATAACTTTGATATGATTAAATCATTTGGTGTTTCGGGAGCAACTTCCAACAAACTTAAATGGTGGCAGAACAAATATAAAAACCTGAACCTTGATTACAATAAATTTGAAATAAAAGCAAATATTGCACTTTCACTTGTGGGAACTCTTGTTTCAATGCTTGCTTTCGGCTACTGCCTTTGGAGGTTATGGACAAATCAGATTCAGTACGGTGATATGACATTCTTTTTATCGCAGAGATCTGCGCTTACAAGTCAGTTTAACGGAATAATCGGCATTATTCCCGGAATGATTTCTTCTGCCGTTTCCGCACGCCGAATAAGGGAACTTGTTGATTTGCCGAAAGAAAGGCATAATCCCGAATCTTATACCGTTGTTTCTAAACGTGCCGAAAAAGGTCTTACGGTAGAAATGAAAGGTGTTTCATTTGCTTATGCCGATAATAAAAATGTTTATGAAAACGGCGATTTTCTTGCAAAACCGGGCGAAATTGTTGCTGTTCTCGGTCCTTCGGGTGAGGGTAAAACAACAATGCTCCGTCTTCTTTTGGGGCTTGTACACCCGTCGGAGGGCAGAGTTATTATCTCCGATGAAGAAGGAAATATTGTTGATATGAACGCCGATTTAAGGCAGTTGTTTTCCTATGTTCCGCAGGGTAATTCAATGATGGCGGGTACCATTGCCGATAATATGAGGCTTGTTGATGAAAATGCCACTGACGAGCAGATTATCGAAGCACTTAAAACATCTTGTGCATGGGAATTTGTTTCTGCGCTTCCCGATGGCATAAACACAAAACTCGGAGAGCGCGGACAAGGGCTTTCCGAAGGGCAGTCGCAGCGTATTGCAATAGCAAGAGCGGTTTTAAGAGATGCTCCGATTATTCTTCTTGACGAAGCAACGAGTGCACTTGATATAGATACCGAAAAACAGCTTCTTGATAACATACTTATTAACTGTCCGAATAAAACATGTATTGTTTCAACTCACAAGAAAACCGTTTTAAAACTTTGCAAGCGTGTTTATTATATTCAGAATAAACAGCCGCAGCAGTATAATCTTAAACCTATTGATGAAATAACAGGTATGGGAAATATAAAAGATATTGAAGAAATAGCGGAGACTGATGACGAATATTAAGAGAAGTATTTTCACCAAAGGAGAAAAAAGTGTTAAAAATTATTAAAGCGGCAAATCTGTCGATTGAAGTTAATTCCGTTACGGATTGTATAAAATGTGCAAATGAATTTCTTACCGATGATAAGCCCGATTTTTCGGTAACAACAACGGAAGATGATGTTGCTTACGAGTGTAAAAAATGCAAATCGGAATGTGAATATGAGGGAATCGAATATCCGAATTACTCATTTTCGGAACTCGAAAATACCGCTGTTTACCGCAAAATTGCCGAGAAAATTCCTTCTTTTGACGGTTATGTATTTCACGGTTCAGCCGTTGCGGTAAACGGAAAAGCCTATCTTTTTACCGCAAAATCCGGTACGGGAAAAACAACGCATACAAACCTATGGCTTAAAAATATTGACGGAAGTTACATTGTAAACGGCGATAAACCGATTATCCGCATTATTGACGGTGAAGTTTTTGTTTGCGGTACACCGTGGATGGGCAAAGAGAGAATGGGTTGTAATAAATGTGTTCCTCTTCAAGCCGTCTGCTTTTTATCAAGAGGAACCGAAAATGAAATTAAAAAAGCGGATTTTAAAGATGTTGTTACAAATTTTATAGCCCAGGCATACAGACCGAAGTCATACGATGCTTTAATGAAAACACTTAAACTTATTGATTACACCGGAAATAAAGTCGGCTTATATTCACTTTACTGCAATATGAATGACGATGCCGCAATCACTGCTTACAGAGGTATGTGCAATGACTGATTTTGAAACGGAAATACAAAACAACGGATATATTGCTTATACAAACCGCGGAGACTCGATGATGCCGCTTATAAGAGAAAACCGTGATATTTTAGTTATAAAAAAAATCGAAGCACCGCTAAAAAAGAATGACGCCGTGCTTTTTAAAAGAGAAAACGGCGCTTATGTTCTTCACAGAATTATTAAAAAATGCGGTGACGGGGTTTTTCTTATCGGCGGTGACAACCGTTGGTTTGCGGAAAAAATACCTGAGGATTGGATTATTGGTGTTCTTACCGAAGTTATTCGTGACGGAAAGCATATTACGGCAGACAGTGCCGAAAATAAAAAATATCTGCGCAAACTCCCGTTTGTGAGAGCGAAACTTAAAATAAAGCATTTTAAATATAAAGTAATAAATAAATTGCAAAGAATGTTCGGACTACAGCCGAAAGGTGAAAAATAAATGAAAATAATTGATGATTACGATTATCTTTTACATCTGATTGCGTGTTCTCTGCACGGTACGGTACCTCAGGAAAAGCCTGAAAACATTTCTTTTGAAGAAGTTTTACGCTACGGAATAAAACATGAGGTTGCAAATATTGCTTACGAAAGCGTAATTAAATTAAAAGAAAAACCGTCGGCAAAAACACTTGACTTGTGGAATCAGTGCTATTATAAATCCGTAACAAGAGACTGCACTCAAAAATCTGTTGCCGAAAGTATAAGAAATCTTCTTCACTCAAACGGCGTATATACATTTGAAGTGCAGGGCACGGTTGTTAAAAAATATTACCCGAAGCCGTTTCTTCGTATGATGTCCGATATTGACTTTATGATAAAACCCGAAGACCTTGAAAAGGTTTTAAATCTCATGACGGACAACGGTTATGAAGCATATATAAAAGACGGCAACGAAGTTCACGCTTCCAAAGGCAATATGTTTATTGAATTTCATACGCTGTTTTTCGGTGAGGAAAGCGTTACGGATCAGGTTATGGATATGCCGTATACTTATGCCGAACTTCACGACGATTTTACGGCAGAAGTAAGTATAACTACATTTTATCTTTTTCATCTGCTTCACACAATAAAGCACTGTAATTACAGCGGGGCGGGTATTCGCAGGATAATAGATTTATATTTTCTTGATGAAGCAATGAAAAATAAAGCCGATATTTCTTATATTGACGGTATTCTTAAAGAAAACGGATTTGACGATTTAAAATTACTGCTTTTTGCCGTTAAAGATAAATGGTTTAACGGTATTGAACCGGACTGTGATACAAAACTTCTTGAGGAAGATATAAAATACGCCGGAAATCACGGTAATGAAAGTCTTTTATATAAATATCGCATAGAACGAAACAGAAAAAGCGGTAAAAAATTTGTTAAAATAAGAATGTTCCTTGCAAGAGTTTTTCCGCCTAAAGAAGATATTTACGCTTCTTATCCGGTTTGCAAAGAAAAGAAATATCCGCTGTTTATTTGTTGGATATACCGCTTTTTTGCTTCTGCTTTTAAAAAGGAAAAGCGGGAATCCATAAAAAATGTTTATGACAATATAAAGAATAACTGATTTTTAAAATAATTGTTGACAAAACCGCCACAGTCTGCTATAATGCACTGCTGTAAAGTAAAATATCTTTACAATTCGGACGGGCGGTGAGGTTGTGGCAAAAAATCTTGATGTTGTTATTTTAACGGATTACTACGGCGAGATGCTTACCGATAATCAGCGTAAGTTTATTGAATATTACTACAATGACGATTTGTCACTTGCCGAAATTGCCGAGAATGAAGGCATAACCCGTCAGGGTGTTCGTGATGCCATTAAAAGAGCGGAAAGTCAACTTTTCGATATGGAGAGAAAACTCGGCTTTGCAAAACGCTCAAAGCAGATTAAAGAGGGTTTTGAAAAAATCCTTAAATGCACAGAGGTTATTAACGAATACAATATGAATGTTTCTCTTTCAAGGGAAATTAACGATGCCGTTGTCGGCATAAAATCCGTCGTCGTTTCTTTTGACGAATAAGTATATTTACAGGAGGTTTCATCATGGCTTTTGAAGGTCTTTCCGATAAACTTGAATCCGCTTTTAAAAAGTTAAAAAGCAAAGGAAGTCTTACAGAGGCTGATGTTCGTGAAGCAATGCGGGAAGTTCGCCTCGCACTTCTTGAAGCCGATGTAAACTATAAAGTAGCAAAAGATTTTACAAATAATGTTACGGAACGTGCCATAGGTGCAAAGGTTATGGAAAGCCTTACTCCGGCACAGATGGTAATTAAAATAGTAAACGAAGAACTCACTTCTCTTATGGGCGGTACTCAGTCACGACTTGCAAATGCGCCGCATCCGCCTACGGTTGTTATGATGTGCGGTCTTCAGGGTTCCGGTAAAACCACGCACAGTGCAAAAATTGCACTTCGCCTTAAGGAACAGGGGCATCGTCCGCTTCTTGTTGCGTGCGATATTTACCGTCCTGCCGCTATAAAGCAGTTGCAGGTTGTCGGTGAGCAGATAGGAGTTCCCGTTTTTGAAATGGGTCAGCAAAATCCCGTTACAATAGCCGAGGAAGCCATAAAACTTGCAAAAGACCAAGGTTATGATTATGTTTTCCTTGATACTGCCGGTCGTCTTCATATAGATACCGAACTTATGCAGGAACTTAAAAATATAAAATCGGCAGTAAAACCGCATGAAATACTTCTTGTTATAGATTCAATGCTCGGTCAGGATGCCGTAACGGTTGCTTCTTCTTTTAATGAGGCTCTCGGTATAGACGGTCTTGTTCTTACAAAACTTGACGGTGATACAAGAGGCGGTGCGGCACTTTCCGCAAGAGCCGTAACAGGCAAACCGATAAAGTTCGTCGGTGTAGGTGAAAAACTTCAGGATCTTGATGTTTTCCACCCCGAAAGAATGGCAAGCCGTATACTCGGTATGGGCGATATGCTTTCTCTTATAGAAAAAGCGGAAAATACGCTTAACGAAAAGAAAGCAGAAGAACTTGAAAAAAAACTTCGTGCAAATAAATTAGACCTTAACGATATGCTTATGCAGTTTGAGGAAATGAAAAAAATGGGACCGATGAAAGACCTTATTTCCATGATTCCCGGACTTAATAAAAAGGTTAAGGATGTTGATGTTGACGACCGTCAGATTGATTATACTATGGCGATTATCCGTTCTATGACAATGAAAGAGCGTGCAAATCCCGATATAATAAATCCCTCAAGAAAAAGAAGAATTGCCGCAGGTTGCGGTATGCAGGTTGAGGATGTTAACCGTCTTTTAAATCAGTACCGTCAGATGCAGAAACTTTACAAACAGCTTAACGGAAAATCAAACAAAAAGATGATGAAGCGTATGCAAAGAATGGGCGGCGGAATGCCCGGTATGGGCGGAATGCCCGGCGGTATGGGCGGTTTCCCGATGTAACAATCACGAAAGTGTTTGTATAAATTAAGTTTATAATTTTAAATAAAATATGGAGGTTTTTAAAATGGCAGTAAAAATTCGTCTTCGTCGTATGGGAGCAAAAAAAGCACCTTTCTACCGTGTAGTAGTTGCAGAT
>JAZUHA010000004.1:0-2877 GCA_045641485.1 Acutalibacteraceae bacterium | reverse complement strand
TAAGCTCCAATATTTTATTACCGATGACACGTATCTTCTCATTACCGGTAATATCCTCGGTAACGCTGACAATGACATCATCGGTTCTTGAAAGAGCTGTTCTCAACTCATCCCAGTTTTCAACCTTAACGGTTTTATAGCCCGCACCCGTCGGCGGGTCGGTCAACGCACTTGCCGTAACGGTAAAAAGTCCCATCGGCATAACGCCGATAAGCAGTGCAACGCAAAGTAAGAAACTGATGATCCTCTTTTTCATTTATTTCTCCTCCTTAGATTCGTGAGATTTTATGTATATATAAATTCCTGCGGCTGCCAAAATGAGCAGTAACGGAACTGATATATAAAGCCATAAAAGGGATTTTCCGTCTTTCTTTTCGCCGTTTGTTTTTTCACTTTCCGCCGCTGTGCTTTGGCTTTCGGTCGGCTCGGCGGAGGTTGTGGCTTCGGTAACGTTTTTTTCGCTTGACGAAACGGTGCTTTGTGTCGGTTCGGTTTCGCTTTCCGTTTTATCCGATGCCGTCGGCTTTGTGCTTTCGGTTTGTTTGTTTTCGGTCTGTTTTGAGTTTTCGGTTGGCTTAGAAGTCTCTGCCGGCTTTGAACTCTCTGTCGGCTTTGAAGTTTCCGTCTGCTTTTCGCTGACCGTTACCGAAACGGTTTTATTATTACAGTCCTTTAAGGTGTAAAGCAAAACCGGCATACCGTCATCGGTCACACTGCCAACGCTCAAATTGCTCACTTCAAAGTTATACTTTCCGTAAGCGGCACTGCTTTTGACCTTAAAGGTGCAACTAAGCGTATATGTACCGAAGGTAACATCAGGGTCACATGAAATGCTGTTATAGGTCACCGAGAAAAATCCGTTTGCGTTGCTTTCCGAAACATTGGACTGCATTTTGTCAGCTTTTGCAATATCGGGTGCGGTATAGGAAGTAACCTCAAACACGCTTTTATCAAATTTCACCTTAAAGGAGGCATCGGTAATTTTCTCGGTCATTGCCGGAACAGAAAGCGTTACCGTGAAGGTGTCACCCCGATAAACCGCTGTCTTTGAAGCGGACAGTCCGCCGCCTGCCCCTGATACATAAACCGGCAATATAAAAACCGAAATAATCAAACAAATAAATACTTTCAAAAACCGATTTTTCATAAAATCCTTTTCACCCCAATTACACACTGTATATTATATAAAAAATAAAGGAAAACTACCCTACCTAAATGGATAGTTTTTCCTTTATTTAATAAACTTTATTTTATTACGATTCCTGCCGTTCTTGCTTCAACTGCAAGTTCGGTACGCGTTTGAAATCCTGTTTTTTGCAACATTTGACATATATGATATTTAACCGTTTCGGGTGTTACATTCAAGCGTTTTGCAATTTCAACATTGGTATCGCCGGTTAAAAGTTCACGCAGGACCTCTTTTTCCCGTACGGTAAATTCCTGACTTTGGGCAAGTCCTACAGAAACATTCGGCAAGCAAACAGGATATACACTTTCACCTGCTACCGTTTTATTCATAACGGAAATTATTTTATCTCCGTTCATTTCCGTAAAGCAAAATGAGTTTATTCCCATTTCTTTTGCTGTCAAAAGAAGCGACATTGCAGGCAGAGCCGACAAAAGAATAATTTTTATTTTGGTGTTTTTTTGCCTTAATTCCTTTGCGGTACTAAAACTCTTTTCTCCGCATTTTGTCAAGGCACCCATTAAAACCAAATCAATTCTTTTGTTTTTAATGAGTGATTTTGTATAGTTTTCAAACGAAACGGAAGCAACAAGAGAATATGCCGAACTTTCGCCTATACAGAATTCCAAAAATTTTCTCGTTATCAAACTGTCCTCTATAATAAGCACTTGATACGCCATTTGCTTCCCCTCGCTTTCCCGTTGATTTGGCTTTTGTTTGCATATAAGATAATAAAAAACCGACAGAAAATAAAGGTGATTTATAGGGTGATATTGTCAAAAACAGGGTGATTTTGATAAAAAAACAGCCCTGCAACAAGTGCAGAGCTGTTAAGTGCAAAATATTTTATTCGGACATTTTCTTTTTCAATTCCTCTTTGGAGGAAACGCCGACCTTTTTGAAAATATGTGAAATATGAGTTTTGACCGTATCTTCCGAAACAACAAGTTTTTCGGCAATGTCTTTTCGTCTTTTGCAGGTAAGCAAAAGTGTTGCAACTTCAATTTCTTTGTTTGTCAATGCACAGTCTTTGAATTTTGACGATACAATCGCCGTCAATTCTTCAAAGGATATTTCGGAAAAATCAGATATAGGTTTCGGCTCGGATTTTTCTTTCTTTTTACGCCACACAAAGAAACCGTATGCACATCCTCCGCCGGCAAGCAAAATGACAATCGGTATGATAAACCATAAAGGCGATATGCCGTTTTCCTTATTTTTATTTTTTATGACTGATAAAACATTTTTTATTACCGAAGGTTTGTCCGGACCGTCACTTTCGCTTGTATCTGTTTCGCCGTCTTCTGACGATTTGAGGGTGCCGTTACTTTCGTTTGTATCTGTTTTACCGCCCTTTGATGATTTGAGTGTACCTTCCGATGATTTAGTTTCTTTATCAGTTTTTGATGTTGATTGGTTGCCTGAATGTGTACTTTCGTTTTTACCGGAGGGTGTTGTCGTTGACGGAGTTTGTTTTTCGGTGTATCCGCATTTATTTATCGTAACGGCACCGATTTTTTTAGAAGCAGTTGCATTTTTGTAATCGTCGCTCCATTCGGAATATACATCCGGCGAAACCGAAATATCCGCAATACTTCCGCTTATCGGTGACAGTTTGCCTTTGGATATTTCAGCGAGAATTTTATCATTGACCGCACCGTCCGAAAATGCTTTAAGTCGGATCGTAGCCA
>JAZUHA010000003.1:0-9936 GCA_045641485.1 Acutalibacteraceae bacterium | reverse complement strand
GGCTGTGCGGAAACATCCTATGCAAGACTTATCACTCAGCTCTTCGGTAACAGAATGTATATCAGTAACGCTACCGGCTGTTCTTCAATCTGGGGCGGTCCCGCAGCTACATCACCCTATACCGTAGATAAAAACGGTCACGGTCCCGCTTGGGCTAACTCACTCTTTGAAGATAACGCAGAGCACGGCTTCGGTATGCTTCTCGGTCAGAACGCTATAAGAAACAGCCTTATCGCAAAGGTTCAGCAGATTGCAGATTCCGACAAAGCAAGTGATGAAGTTAAGGCTGCCGCAAAGGCTTACCTTGATACAGTTAACGACGGTGAAAAGAATGCAAAAGCTACAGATGACCTTGTTAAGGTTCTTGACGGCAGTTGCGATCTTTGCAAATCCGTTCTTGATAATAAAGACTACCTCGCAAAGAAATCCGTTTGGGTATTCGGCGGCGACGGCTGGGCTTATGATATCGGCTTCGGCGGTGTTGACCATGTTCTTGCTTCCGGCGAAGACATCAACATAATGGTATTCGATACAGAAGTTTACTCAAACACAGGCGGACAGGCTTCCAAGGCTTCCAATATCGGTCAGGTTGCACAGTTTGCCGCAGCAGGCAAGGCAGTTGCAAAGAAGAGTCTTGCCGAAATCGCTATGAGTTACGGCTATGTTTATGTTGCACAGATAGCTATGGGTGCCGACCAGAATCAGACTCTTAAAGCAATCAAAGAAGCAGAAGCATATAATGGACCTTCTCTTATCATTGCTTATGCTCCCTGCGAGATGCACTCAATTAAGGGCGGTATGACAAATTGCCAGGCAGAAATGAAAAAGGCTGTTGACTGCGGTTACTGGAATATGTTCCGTTATAATCCGGCACTTAAGGCAGAGGGTAAAAATCCCTTTACCATCGACAGCAAGCCCGCTACAGGCAATTACCGTGAGTTCCTTATGAACGAAGCACGTTACTCTGCACTTACCCGTGCATTCCCCGACAGAGCGGAAAAACTCTTCACTCTTTCCGAGGAAACGGCAAATGCAAGATACGAGCATCTTCTTAAACTTAAAGAACTCTATGCTCCCAAGGATGCAGAATAAGCAGAACAATCTCTTGATTTAAAATTCAATAGTAAGGGGCTTTACGGCGATGCCGTAAAGCCCCTTATTTCGTTAATCCTAATTCTCAGGATAGATATCCGAACTGTATTTTTGATAAAAATCATCTGTTAAATAGTGTAGTTCATATTGCTTAGACATAATTTATACCTTCCGATTAAAGTAAAACCCCCGTGTAGAACACGAGGGTCGGTCTTCTGCCGGGATTTCTTTTAAGTGTTACCCTTGCACTGTATCTTGAATTGGGATTTCTTTTAAGTGTTACCCTCGCACCAAATCATCACAGTAACTTCATACTGCATTATTATATGCAATTTCGTTATAAAAATCAAGTTTTTTATTATATTTATTTTAATCTTAATATTTTGCTGTCTTTTTGTACGGCTTGATTTCATCGGTTTCGCCAAGCAAATAGTCGATACTTGTATTGTAAAATCTCGACAGCATAATTAAAACTTTCGTAGGCAGATCATTTTCGCCTGTTTCATATTTTGAATAACCTGTTTGAGACATACATAAATATTCAGCCACCTGAGTTTGATTTAAGTCATTATCTTCTCTTAAATTTCTTATTCTCTCATACATTACCGTCACTCCAAATTATTAGTTTAACCTGTTTTATGGTAAACAAATAATTATAAAAGCATTGACTTTTAACCTTAAACAGGTTAAAATAAGTTGATATAATAATATTGTTAAGAGGAGTTTTTGTTATGAGTAAAACATTTAAAAGATTATTGTTAACAGTGATTAGTGTTTCTTTCTTATTTGGTTCTTACATACCTGCTTTTGCTTTTTCCAGGACTGTTGACAAAAATATAATTCGAGAAAATGTAGATAATTTAATAGATTATATTTATGAGGAAGGATATTATAACAGTTCGGGAAATTATGCGATAGCTGAAGATTACAGCGGTTTTTATAAAGAGGGTGCTGTAGTTTTCTACGATGCTGCACAAGATATGGTGGGATTTAATTATAGGGCATTGAAAGAGGATGAACTTGAAGTATATGTTCGTATGTGGTTGGACTCGCCTAAATCAAGTTACGGCTATGTTGAATTAGGTATTTTCAGCGATAGCGATGAAAGATATATTTCGGCATCAAGTACATTTGATATTTCAACATATGATTGGGAAGATACTGTGTATTTTATCGAACAAAACTCAAATTATTACGAAAAAGATTTGGATGATTTAGGCAGCGGTTGGTTATATGGAGCATTAACTATATGGAACAGGCTGTTATTCGAAAAGCCCGGTATTACTCTTCACGCTTTAGGGTTTGTAACTTTATGCAAAAATCATCCCGATGGACACAATTGGAAAACAGAGGAACTTGTAAAAGGTTCATTTAGCGATGACGGATACTCTTTTAAGAGTTGTTATATTTGCGGAGAAACAGAAAACAAAACTTTATTTAAAATTGCTTCCGTAAATCTTTCCGACACAAAACCCGCTTATACCGGAAAGGCTGTAAAACCTAAAGTTACAGTTAAAGACAGAAAAGGAAAAACAATAGCATCAAGTAACTATTCAGTTAAATACAGCAATAATGTTAAAATAGGAACAGCTGCTACAGCAACTGTTACATTTAAAGGTAATTATGAGGGAAGTAAAAAATTAAAATTCACTATATCGCCTGATAAAGTAACAGGACTTAAAGCCTGTTCAATAAAAACAACATCTGTAAAACTCTCTTGGAATAAAGCTTTAGGGGCAAAATATTATAAAGTTGAACGTTCTGCTGACGGAAAGAAATGGTCGGTAGTAACAACAACATCAGCAAACAACACTACTATAACTAAATTAAAAACCGGAACAAAATATCAATTCAGAGTAACATCGCTTGATTCGACAAAGAAATATTCCGGTAAAGTAAGTTCAGTATTAAAAACAGGAACACTTACTGCCGCACCTTCTTTAACGCTTAAATCAGCTAAAAGCAAAACGGTTACCGCAACTTGGAAAAAAGTTGCAGGTGCAAACAAATACATTATTTATAAATCTTCAGACGGTAAAAAATGGGTAAAAGTAAAAACAACAACAACAGTTTCATATACATTAACAAAACTTTCCGGTGGAAAAAACATATATGTTAAGGTCTGTTCTGTAAATTTGTACGGTAAACTTTCTGCGTTTAGTGCCACTAAAAAAATAAAAGTTAAAAAATAACTTTATAACAAAATAACTCCCGACACTCAAACGAGCGACGGGAGTTGTTTTGTTAATACCGTTTAATGAAAACAAAAAATATTGTTCAGTAAAACGATAAAATATTGCTAATGGTACTAATTTATTACCTCATACATCTGTGCGGCATCGTCTTTTTTGGCGTATTCGTTTACCGAAAGCACCTTGTATTTAGTAAGATTCTGCCCCATTTGTATCTCTATAATATCGCCCGTTTTTATTTCGTAAGAAGCACGGGCAACTTTGCCGTTTACATTTACATGTTTAGCGTCGCACACTTCGTTTGCAACCGTGCGGCGTTTTATTATACGGGAAACTTTTAAATATTTGTCAAGTCTCATCTTCTGTCTCCTGTCCAAAACAAGTGGTCTTTAATAAGAATTGCCCTGCACGGAGCGGCTTCCACACCGCTGAGTTTAATCGGCTGGGCTAATAGAAAATATTTTCCGGGTTTAACATCTGTAAGGTCAAGCCCTTCTAAAATAACGGTTCCGTTTCCGAGTAATGCACGGTGAATGGGCGTATTTGTGCCGTGAATACCTATTGATGCGGAGTCCGTGCCGACAAGTTTAATTCCGCAATCGGTAAGAAAATATGCACTGCTTTCCATAAGATATGAAAGTCCGTCGCCCTTTATAAGAAGTCTTTCGCAACCGGGAAAATAAAAATGCTCTTCGGCATATTTTCCGGTAATCGGTCCGGGAGGTGCCTCTGCAACAATACATTCACCGAGGAATGTATCAAGAGGAATTTCATTTATCGGCTGACCGCCGTCAATAAAATGGAGCGGTGCATCAATATGAGTTGCGGTGTGAAGGCAGGTATAAAATGCGTTAAGATTACAGTGCCCTGAGTTTTTTATGGATTCGATTTCATCAAGATACCCTTCCGGGTCGCCCGGATAAACGGGTGTTTTTAATATATCCCTTGAAATATCAATAATATCCGTAAAATCACCGCCTTTTTAATAAATTAAAATCTTAAAAGATTGTTTATGTCTGTTTGCGTCATTGCGGAAAAATCCGCATCGGCAATACTTTCCATACTTTTTTTAATAATCAAGTCGGAAAATTCGTCTGTGAAATTTTCTATGCTGATTTCGGTAATTTCACCGTCTGCCATATTTTTAAGATTGAGTTTTCCGCTTTCAAGTTCGTTATCACCGATAACAACGGTATAAAGCGCATTTATTTTGTTTGAAAATTTCATCTGTGCTTTTATTGACCTGCCGAGAGTATCGGTCAAAGCACAGTAACCCTCGCTCCGCAAGTCTGCGGCAATTTTTATCGCAGATACAACGGCATTTTCACCTGCGGTTACAATGAAAATATCACATTTCGGTGCTTCGGGGAACGGCACGCCGGATTCTTCCATTGTAAGAAGAAGTCTTTCAAGTCCTATTGCAAGACCGCAGGCGGGAGTGGCGTTTCCGCCGAGTTCTTCAACAAGCCCGTCATATCTTCCTCCGCCGCCGAGTACAAGTCCTTTTGTCTTTTCGTCTTGCGAAACAAATTCAAAAACCGTTCTTGTGTAATAGTCAAGACCTCTTACAATCTGCGGATTTATTTTGTATTCTATACCGTAAGCATCAAGATATTTTTTAAGTGAGTCAAAATGCTCACGGCAGTCGTTACAGATATAGTCAAGCACAACGGGAGCATCTTTTGCTATTTCACTGCAAACGGGACTTTTGCAGTCAAGAATTCTCATCGGATTTCTGTCAAGTCTTGAAAGGCAGGTTTCACAGAGGTCACCTTTTTTATCTTCAAAATATTCTTTAAGTGCCTGTGTGTATTTTTTCCTGCATTCGGGACAGCCTATGGAATTTATTTCGAGTAAAAGGTTTTTTATACCGAGATAGTTAAAATAATCGTTTGCAAGTGCAATAACTTCCGCATCCTGCAAAGACGAAGCACTGCCGAAGCACTCAAGCCCGAATTGGTGAAACTCACGGAGTCTGCCTGCCTGCGGTTTTTCGTAACGGTAACATGACGTAAGATAGCAGACTTTTTGCGGGAGAGGCTCGTTAAAAAGACCGTGTTCAAGAAACGCTCTTACGGCACCCGCAGTACCCTCCGGGCGCAAGGTAATCGAACGGTCGCCCTTGTCGTTAAAAGTGTACATTTCTTTTTGAACAACATCGGTAGTCTCACCTACAGACCTGTCAAAAAGTTCCGTGTATTCAAAAACCGGTGTTCTCATTTCATAAAAGCCGTAGTTTTTTGCTATGCTTTTTGCAGTATCTTCAAGATACTGTATTTTGTGACTTTCGGCAGGTAAAATATCTTTTGTGCCTTTTATTGCTTTAACAGAATTAGCCATTTAAAAATCTTCCTTTTAAAAACGGACTGCCGAAGCATTCGCAGTCCGATTGGTTTTTACTTTTTGGGATTGACAATATCACGCCAGTCAAGGTCGCCTCTTTCAAGGCCGAGAATAAGAGCCTCGGCTGTTGCGATATTCGTGGCAACGGGAATGTTATGGACATCGCAAAGCCTTAAAAGGTTAATATCATTCGGCTCTCCCGGTTTCGGGCTTAACGGGTCACGGAAAAGAAGAAGAAGGTCAATTTCATCGCAGGCTATGCGGGAACCTATCTGCTGACCGCCGCCCTGTGAGCCGCTTAAATATTTTTCTATATTAAGCCCGGTTGCTTCGGCAACAAGTTTGCCTGTAGTACCTGTGGCGCAAAGGTTGTGTTTGCTTAAGATTCCGCAATAAGCAATACAAAACTGTGTCATTAACTCTTTTTTTGAATCATGGGCAATAATTGCAATATTCATCCAACCGCTCCTTTTTGCAATATATTAAAGTATTATAACATTTTATCTTCTGTTTTTCAACAGATATCAGCCGTTTAATACGGCAAAATTCTTTTTGTTTGATTTGTAGAGATTTTTGTAAACCTCATACTGTCTGTCGTAAACTTCTTTTGTTTTTGCGTTGGGCTTAAATGTTTTTGTTACGGGTATAAGTTTTTTTGCATCTTCAATAGATTTGCATTCGCCCATACCTACGGCAACAAGCACAGCCGCACCCATAGCGCCGACATTCTGCGGAGTATCAACGGTCTCAACCGTTCTGCCCGTAACATCGGCAAGAATCTGACAAGTTAAATCGGAGAGTGCGCCGCCGCCCACAAAACGTAGATTTTGTGAGGTTTTTACTTTCTTTTCTTCAGTTTCAAGGAACCAGCGGAGGTGATAGCAAACGCCCTCAAGCACTGCTCTTATCATTTCGCTCTTACCCGTTTCAAGACTTATATTAAAGAACATACCTCGTGCATTCGGGTCCTCAAACGGACAGCGGTTGCCGTGAAGCCACGGAGTAAATATAACGCCGTTACTGCCTGCCGGAATATCCTTTACGGCATCTGTCATATAATCGTAAAGACTTTTGTATTTTGTTTCATATCCGTCTGTGATATGTTTTTTCTCAAGATAAATACCGATTTCATCAAGTGCCAGATGGTCTTTTACCCATTCAAGGCATTTACCGGCTGTTTCAAGTTCGCCGAAGTAGTTGTACATACCGTCTTCCGCACCTACAACTGCGGCAATCATGGCAGAAGCATCTACAACGCTTTTATCTACAACCGTGGAAACCCAGCCGGAAGTACCGCTGTAAACATGAGTATCGCCTAAAGAAACACTGCCTGCACCAACGCCTATAAGCGAAGCATCTCCGCCGCCGCCGAAAACAGCGGTTCCGGGAGCAAGTCCGAGTTCTTTTGCAGGCGTTTCAAGAAGAACGCCGACTTTATCGGTTGATTTTACGATTTTCGGCAAAAGGTCTTTATTAACATTGAGCATTTTGCACATTGAATCGGAAAAACACTTTTTATGTATATCATAAAGAAGAGTTGCAAAGGCGGAATCGTGAGTCATACAAAATTCGCCCGTCATTCTTGCTATGAAATATTCTTTAACATCAAGCCATTTATACGCTTTTTTAAAGTTTTCGGGCTCGTTCTTTTCCACCCATTTGCATTTCCATACAGGGTCTTTTACAGAAGCGGAAACAGCACCCGTAATTTTAAGGGATTTAAGAAGTTTGAATACATTTGCTCCGGCAATCTGTATGCCGTATGCCATACCCTCTTTAAGTTCTTTTTTGGAACGCTGATCCATATAACTCATGGCACGGCGAACGGGAATACCGTTTTTATCTACAAGTACAACGCCCTGCATCTGCGAGCAGAAAGAAATACCTTTTATAAGTTCGGGAGCAATTTTGCTTTTTTCAAGTACCTTTGCGGTTGTGTGGCACATAGCGTCCCACCACTCCTGAGGCTCCTGCTCTGCTCCGCCGTCGGGGAAAACATAAAGGTTATACCCCTCGGAAGCATCTGCAATAAGCGATATGGTCTTACCTATTTCAAAAAGGCAGGTTTTTACTCCCGTTGTTCCTATGTCATAAGCTATAGCAAACTGTGCCATAAAAATCCCTCCGAAAAAATATTACTTCTTAATTATGCACTATTTTATGTAAATAATCAACATCTTTTCAGTAAAAAGTTTACCTCATTTTTATGTATATTGCTGTTTTTTTTACAGAGCGTTTAAAAATTTTTAAAAAATAAAGTGTTTACATAAAAAACAGCCCTGTTGCAGAGCTGTTTTTAATAAGTTATTTCGAGAAAAGTTTTTCGACATCCGAATATTTTACGGTTTTTGTTGTACCGTTTGCAAGATAAATAATGATTTTTGCTTTTTGCTTGTCAATTCCGCTTAAATCAATTTTTTCTTTTTCAAAGTCAACTGATATATCCGACGTGGCAACACCCGTTATTTTAATCATATCGCACAATACATTATTAACCGGAATGATAATATCAAAATTCGGATTTTTACCGTAGACTTTTACCTTTCCGTTACTGAAAACAACCTTATCTGCATTGGATACATTTACGGAATTAAAATGAGTTTTGGTAAGAACGGATGCCTTGATTACTTTTTTCGGTGATGTAAATGTAAATGAAGAACTGTTATCTACGGAAAAAGTAAGTTTAGTGCCGTTCTTTTTGTTGCTGATGATTATATCATCTGTAGAATAAATCTTCATCGTACCCGAAACTTTACCGTTTTTAAGAATAAGAGTTTTACCCTCTTTATTAACAACCTTTATATCAGAGTCGGCAGACATCATAATCGTTGTTCTTATCGCCGATTTATCTTCTTTTTCATCGGGTTTCATATCATTTTTGGGACCGTCTATATCAACATAATCAAGAGCTGAAAGATCATGTGTATATTCGATTTTATACGGACTTCCGTAGTTGCTTACAGAACAACTTTTATAGTTTGATGAGATTTTGATATAAGTTTCGGATTTCGGGAAATTATTATCATAAGTTTTAAGAAGATAGTTTCCCGAAGAGTCTTTGCCTTTATATCCGGTTACAACTATACTGTGTCCGTATCCGCTCCAAAAGAAATTAAACAGTGAAAAATTACCGTTCTTTGTGTCGGTAATAAGATTTTTAAGACCTGTTGACCAGTTGCTGTCGGAACTTAAGTAACATTTATTTTTGCTTCTTGTAGACGGTATTGCCTGCGTAAGGAAATAATAGTTTATCGCACTTTTTATATTGCTTTTTGAATTCGGAGAAGAAACGGCACCGATTGTTGAAGCACCGCCGTAATAATTCTTGCGCAGATTTGTTTTACCTGCTTTTTCAAGCAATGCCGTAACAGACATTCCGTAACAAGAACCGCCCCATGTTTCGTTTTTAAGTGCCTGAACACTGTTTTTTACAGAGTTGGCATAAGAAGGCGAACTCTTATAGATTGCATTTATATACTTTTTAAGTTTTGTGTAATCCGAATTGTTTACCGTATAGCATTCGCCGGATGTTTTCTGGAAATTATTGCTGCTGTTGGTAAACGAATATGAATCTGCCGTATTCCAAACAGGCATCTTTTTCCATATTGCATAATATGTCTTACTTGAGGTTACGGTAAATGCTTTTGAGCCGCTCGAAGCAGATTTTGTTTTTGACCAGCCTTTATATGTATATCCCGACCTTGTGGGTGTGGGAAATGTGATTTTATCTCCGGATTTTGAAATGATATATGTAAGACCGCAACTTCCGCCGTTGGGTTTAAGTGTGGTTTTATAATATGTTACGGAATATGTTGTTTTGTAACCGGAACTGTCTTTTACCGTAAGATAATATTTACCGCTTGAACTTACCGTTATTTTCTTTGTAACGGTTTTCGCCTTGGAAACGGATTTATAAGTGTTCTTTTTACAGTCGGAGTTTTTACCCCAGTAATAACCGACAACATTTTTATTATCTTTCATTTTTACCGTAAGCGTTTGCTTCTTTGCCGCAGATTTTGTCGAACTGAGTGTTGCGGTAGGTTTACCGGCAGTTGAAGAAGATGCAGAAAACGCTTTTATACCGAAGAGTGTTTTACCGTTATCACATACAATCAACGAAGATGAAAATACCGTTATTACTGCAAGAACCAAAGATATAAACCTTATTTTTTTCATAAATATCCACTTCCTGTTAAGAAACATTAAAAATGCAAGTTTTGTATACGGCTATTATATGTTTTTTTTGACAACTTGTCAATGACAATACATTATTACATATTTAAAAAGTTGCTTTCCGAAAACATAAAAA
>JAZUHA010000002.1:0-2558 GCA_045641485.1 Acutalibacteraceae bacterium | reverse complement strand
GACGAAGCATTGTTGCGTGAGTTCTGCCGAGTTTTCTTATATACTCTTTATAAGCCCACATAAATACTATATCGAGATGAGAGTTTCCGACAAGTGCGAGTTTGCCCTCGGAAGCGTAATTTTTATTGTTGTAAACTTTATCTTTGAGGATTTTCTGTGCAACAAGAAGTTCTTTTTTAAACTCGTCAAGCGGAAGGTCAAAGTCAACGTGCATAAATGCTTCTTTTAAAGCGGCACGGATAACATCGCCCAAGCCTTTATCGAGAACGGGCATAAAAAGTGCATTGAAAACTGCTTTGAAATCCCAGTAAACTTCCTCAATAAGCGGGTCAACAACGCCTATAAATGAGCAGGAAAGAGTTTTAACGGTCGATTCATTCGAGTGCCATACATAGTATGATTCGATATCGACATCGTAATGCTCGTCACCTTTTGCGCAATCCGTAAGAAGAACGGAGTTACGGAACGGGTCAAGTCCCTGATAGGGAACGCCGTTTAAAGTAAGGAGCGAGTCGCCGCCGAAATAGACATTAAGAGTAACCTTTTTGCCTTTAAAACGCTCCGGCATATCAAATGAATTTTTAAAGAAAGCACTCCAGCCGTTATTACCCCAGGTATCGCCGACATTAAGTTCTTTCCACTCGTCATAGAAAAACTCGTAATCATCAACACCCTTATAGATACATTCTTTCATTTTCCATGCGGGTATGCTTTCAATATCCGTATAAATTTTCTTTTTAAGAGTTTTGAGTTTAACCGTTACAAGGTCATCAAAAGAGAAAATACCCCTTTGTTTGCCTTTTGTAGCATCACGCCAGTCGTCAACATGAGCATCCATAGCATCAAGCGAAGCAACGGCATCAAGATTTTTAACTTCTGCCAAAATTTATCTTCCTTTCGGTTTTAAATTTTTATATACACATTAAGTATATCATTGTTTTTTTGTGTTTTCAATACATATTTATCCGTTTTTTACCTTTACATATTATAATTGATATGTTAGAATTAAGCGAATACCCTTTGAAAGGACTTGAATTATGTTACTTGATAAAGAAATTTTAATTCCCGATCTCGGTGTTGTCGGCAAAGACAGCGGTTTTCATCTTCTTGAAACCACCGAAGACGGCAGATTTGTTACGGGCAAAAACGGAGTGGAGGCAGTAGTCGCCACGGGCGATAAAAAGGTGGAGTTTGTTTCATTCGGTGATAAAACTCTTGCCTGTGTAAAATCGGCTATAGCATACCCGGTATATTACCCCGTTTCTCCCGTTAAGACGGAATATCCGTTAAATGCCGTTTTAATGGATCTTGACGGTACAACGGTACGCAGTGAGGAGTTTTGGATTTGGATTATTGAAATGAGTACTGCAAGTATGCTCGGCAATCCGAAATTCGAGCTTGAAGAAGCCGATTTGCCGTTTGTTTCCGGTCACAGCGTGTCGGAGCATCTGCAGTATTGCATAGACAAATACTGCCCCGGTGAATCGCTTGAAAAGGCAAGGGATTTCTATTTTGAACACACCCACCGTGAAATGGAAGAAATTATGGCGGGCAGGGGCAAAGACGGTGCATTTACACCGGCACCCGGCGTTAAAGATTTTCTTCTTGAATTAAAGGATATGGGCATAAAAATCGGTCTCGTAACTTCGGGACTTTACGAAAAAGCATGGCCCGAAATACTTTCCGCTTTCAGAACTCTTAAAATGGGCGATCCCAAGGATTTTTACGATGCGATAATTTCCGCAGGCTTTCCGCTCCGTAAAGGCAGTGTGGGTACATTGGGCGAACTTTCTCCCAAACCTCACCCGTGGCTTTACAGTGAGACTTGCGTAGTAGGTCTCGGTCAGGCGTTCGCAGATAAAAACCGTGTTGTCGGCATAGAGGACAGCGGTGCGGGTGTCTGCTCCGTCCGTCTTGCCGGATATACCACAATCGGTATTGCCGGCGGTAATATAGAGTCAAGCGGCACAAAGGCTGTTTGCTCGCATTTCTGCAATAATTTTGAAGAAATAATGAAGATTATAAAAGGCTGAGGAGGATAAAAATGGATAAAGACAAAAAACTCGAACTTCACTTTATTTCAAATACCCATTGGGACAGAGAGTGGCGTTTTTCCGCAAGAAGAACACAGTATATGCTCGGCTATATGCTTGATATGTTAATGGATATCATAGATAAAAATCCCGAATACAGACATTTTCACCTTGATTCACAGACAATGCCCGTGCAGGATTATCTTGAAGTATATCCCGAGAAGAAAGAACTTTTCAAAAAATATGTTTCCGAGGGTAAAATCGGCATAGGTCCGTGGTTTTGTTTACCCGATGAATTTTGTGTAGGCGGCGAAAGCCTTGTGCGCAATCTTCTTTTAGGTCACAAAATCGGCAAAGAAATGGGCGGTATCAGTAAAACGGGTTATTCTCCGTTCGGCTGGGGTCAGATTTCTCAGCTTCCGCAGATTTACGCAGGCTTTGACATTCACTTTGCTTCTTTCTACAGAGGTATCAACGAAAGTCGGGGGCCAAGCGGTCTTAGGAAGACAAGACTTTAGTGCAACT
>JAZUHA010000001.1:0-3122 GCA_045641485.1 Acutalibacteraceae bacterium | reverse complement strand
ATAACTGCAACGCTCATACCGAGAGCCGTATTCACTTTTTTACTTACGCCGAGGAAAGGACAGATACCGAGGAATTTACAAAGAACAAAGTTTTCGGTTAGAATTGCCGTAAGTATCATGGCAAAAACACTTGATGCACTCATACAGATACTTCCTCCTTATCCGTTATTCTTTTAGAACAGTTGGAAGCCATGGGACAACTTTCGCAACCGTTAAGTTCCGCTTTCGGAAGTTTCTTTTTGCCGCCTATCTTATTTGACAAAGCAATAAGAATACCGAATACAAAGAAGCCGCCTGCCGGAAGAACAAATATCGTCATCGGGGATGAAAGAACAGTTACTCCGTTAAATCCGCCGAGAACATTTTCACCGAATACGGAAAGAAGATTCTGTGCATCGGAGAAAAGTGTGCCGTTGCCGAGGAACTCTCTGAAAAGAGCCATAACGAAAAGTGCGGCTGTAAATCCTATGCCCATTCCGAGACCGTCAAGAGCCGAAGCGACAACTTTGTTTTTACCTGCAAATGCCTCTGCTCTGCCGAGGATTATGCAGTTTACGACTATAAGCGGAAGATATACCCCGAGAGCATCGTTTAATGCGGGAACAAATGCTTTTACAAGCATCTGAACTATTGTAACAAAAGAAGCGATAATTACAACATAGGCAGGTATTCTGACTTTATCCGGAATAACCTTGCGAAGAGCCGATATTGCAATATTTGAGCACATAAGAACAAGTGTTGCGGAAAGCCCCATACCTATTGCATTTACCATGGAAGTGGAAGTTGCAAGCGTGGGACAAGTTCCGAGAACAAGTCTTAAAACGGGATTTTCTTTTAAAAGACCTTTTGTAAATTCGTGTCTTAATGAGCATTTTTTATCAGCCAAGTTCTCCACCTGCCTTTACCTGAGAATAAACATTTAATGCTGTATTAACAGCAAGAGTTACCGCTTTTGAAGTAATCGTTGCACTTGTAATTGCCTGAATTTCATTATCGCCGGCAGTACCTTTTACTACTTCAATACCGGCTTTTTTGCCTGTAAACTGATTTTTAAACTCGTCATTTTTCGCTTTCATACCGAGACCGGGAGTATCGTTTATTTCCGTAATACTTACGCCCGTTACTCTGTCTTCTTTACTGTCTATGCCCACCATAAGAGAAAGCGCACCGCCGTAACTTTTTACCGTTACGGGAACTACAAGACCGATTTTTTCGTTTTCTTTTAAACAGATGTAGCAATCATAATCGGTTCCGTCAAGAGAAGCTTTTGCACCTTTAAAATCATCTGCTTCGCTCATCACCGATTTAACGGCAGCGTTTTTTGTCTCCGCATCTATTTGTGCAATTTTATCTTTTGTAAGTAAGTTTGTTCCTGCAAGAAGCCCGGTGCAAACACCGCCTATTATAAGAAGGCAAAGTGCCGGAACAATAATATCCTTTACGGGAGAATTCTTTTTCATTTTGACTCCCCCTTTGATTTTTTCTCTTTAATATATCCGAAAGGCTTTAATTTCGTAAGATTATCAATATGAGGAACAAGTATATTCATAAGAATAATCGCA
Organism: Acutalibacteraceae bacterium; assembly: GCA_045641485.1. Taxonomy (GTDB): domain Bacteria; phylum Bacillota; class Clostridia; order Oscillospirales; family Acutalibacteraceae; genus DTU089. The sequence goes on along the minus strand of JAZUHA010000001.1, from coordinate 1,560 downwards.
AACGAAACGCCCTCGCTGTATGTACCGAACAGACGGATTACGGAAGCCACAAGACCGCAGCCGATACCGTAAATTATCTTACCTTTAAATGTAAGCGGACATGTTGCATAATCCGTTGCCATAAAAATCGCACCTATAAGAAGTCCGCCGCCGAGGATGTTGTAAAGAAGAAATTCACCGTCACCTTTTCCCGCTATAAGCATAATAACCGTTACACTTCCGATAAATGAAAGCGGGATTACGGGTGAAATTACTTTTCTTACTATAAGATAAAGTCCGCCGATAATAAGAGCCAGCGCACAAGTCTCACCGAGACAGCCGCCCCTGAGACCCAAGAACATATCAAGAAGTGACGGAAGTTTTTCGCCCGTGGCGTTCTGCATAATAAAGAGCGGTGTTGCGGTTGAAACGCCGTCAACCTTTTCTGCCCAGTTAAAAGGAGCAACCCACTTTGACATATCGCCGGCAAATGAAACCATAAGAACTATTCTGCCCATCAAAGCGGGATTTACGAAGTTCTGACCGATACCGCCGAAAAACTGTTTTACAACGACTATGGCAACAAATGCACCTATGGGTACAAGCCAGAGTCTTATTTCGGAAGGAAGATTAAATGCAAGAAGCAGTCCCGTTACTACGGCAGATAAATCCCCTATTGTGTTTGAGCGTTTTAAAAGTTTTCTTGTGACATATTCAAATACAATACAGGATACAACACTTATTACCGTTACCGCCAGCGCCCTCGGACCGAATACCCAAACGGAAGCCGCAAGAGCCGGAACAAGTGCGATAATAACATCCCTCATAAGTCCTTTTGATGTTACAGATGATTTATTATGAGGAGAAGCCGTTACGGTCGGTTTGATTTTTGTTATAAGAGCATTTTCACTCATTATTTACCACTCTCCTCTCTTAACATATCTTTTGCGAGTACAAGATACTGAACAAGCGGTTTACCCGCAGGGCACATATAAGCACAGGTACCGCACTGCATACATGCAGTAACCGAACTCTTTTTTAGCCCGTCAATATCCTTTGCTTTTACGGAACGCATAATATTTGTAGGCATAAGACCCATAGGACAGGCATCACTGCATCTGCCGCATCTTATACAGTCCGTTTCCGGTTTAATGAGTTTGTCGTCTTTTGAAAATGCAAGAACGGCATTATAACTTTTGATTATCGGAACATCGGTACTGCAAAGCGAAGTACCCATCATAGGTCCGCCGGCAAGCACCTTGCCTACTTCACCTTTAAAGCCGCCGCAGAACTCAATAAGTTCATTGAGGTTTGTGCCTATCGGAACACGGACATTCTGCGGTTTTGCTATTGCGGAGCCGTCTACCGTAAGCGAACGGCTTACAAGCGGTTTACCCGTTTCAAGATATCTGCCGATAAATGCCGTAGAAGCGACATTCATAACAATACAGCCGACATCTGCGGGAAGTTTACCCAAAGGAACTTTTCTGCCGGTAGCGGAATAAACTATCATTTTTTCGGCACCCTGCGGATAGCGTGACTTTAACTGCATAACTCTTACAGAGCCGTCACCGATTTTAT